>VBGO01000423.1 GCA_005882525.1 Chloroflexota bacterium | reverse complement strand
AACGATGGGGATGGCGAAGGCCTGGGCGATGGCCGCCATCACCAGCTTTTCGCCGAGGCCGATCTCGACCGGCTCGAAGAAGGGAACCAGCCGGCCCTGGATCAGGAAGGTAAGCGGCTGGATCTCGTCGGGCGAGCTCTTCGTGTAGAGCTCGGCCAGTGTCTTCACCAGTTCGTTCCGGCTGCTGGTCGCCTCCAGTCGGTCGAGGTAACCGCTCAGCTCGGAGAACGTCATAGCAACTCCTCGAGGCGATCGATAAAGACCCGCTGCGCGGGTAGCAGCTTGCTGCGCGCGGTGTTCAGGTCGAACCAGACGGCCCGATCGATCTCGGGAAACTCCTGCATCCTCCCCGAGCGTGGCGGCCACTCGACCTCGAAGGTGTTGCTCTTCGATTGGGTGACGTCGAGGTCGCCCGGCACCGCCCAGGCATGGACGACCTTGCCCCCCTTCTGGCGCACGGTGCCCAGGGCGCTGACCTCCCCCCGGGGCGCCGGCACCCCAAGCTCTTCTTGAAATTCGCGCCGCGCCACCTCGATGCCGCCTTCGTTCTCGCCGAGCTCACCCTTCGGTATCGACCACGCGCCGTCGTCGCGTTTCTGCCAGAACGGACCGCCGGGATGGACCAGGAGCACCTCGAGGTTCCCGTCCCGTCGCCGGTACAGAACCAGCCCGGCACTCTGGGCGCTCAACGACGATGCCTCATCACTCTGACCCGTCAGCGCGCCAGCGACTCAATGGCCTGGAGCTTGCATACGAAGGTAAGCGGCGCCACGGGCCTCCAGGTAAATCGCGGAGGGCGTCTCCACGATCCGTGCAATCGCCGCCTGGCAAGCCGGGCAGCGCAGCACGACGCCCGGAGCACGAGTAAACGCCATCAGGGCCCCCATCTCGGCATCATTCCCGCAGCCCGCGCATCGTGCCATTGCCGTCGTCATTTCGCGGCCGAAAATCTGCTGCAGCTGTCCCGCCACCGCGTTCCCATCCAGCATCAAGGCGGTATTCATGTCGGCGTCGTCGTTATCCATCGTTCTGCCTCCTCAGGCTCCGGTTGGACCAAAGCGTTCGGTGCGAATTTGTTCGGTCGGCACCTCCATCTCGATCAGCACGTTCGCCACTGCCTCAACCAGCAATGTCGGTCCGCACACGTAGACGCGTGCCCGCCGGTCAAAGGGTTTGATGACCTCGCTCAACATCGTGGCATCGATTCGCCGCCGGTACCCGGTCCAATCCGCCGGCGGCTGACGGGTAAACGTATAGAAGACCTCGAAGGCGCGGTCGCTGCCCGCCAGCCGGTCCAGCTCATCGCGATAGATCACGTCGCCCGCGGTCCGGCTGCTGTACAGCATGCGTGCCGGTATGGCGGCGTGCTGGGCAGCCCGGTGTCGCAGCATCGCCATCAGGGGCACGACGCCCGAGCCGCCGCCGATCAGCATCAGGGGGCCGCCGAGGGCCACGTCCCAGACGAAATATCCGCCAATCGGCCCGCGGACTTCGAGCTGGTCGCCTGGCACGAGGACGTCGTGCAGGTATGGGGAAACCTCACCATCGGGGATCCGCTCGACGGTAAGCTCGAGCTCGCCGATGCGCTCCGGCGGGGAGGCGATCGAATAACTTCGCTCGGTCTGGTAACCATCCGGCGCCGTCAGGCGGATGTCGTAGTGCTGGCCCGGCCGGTGGGCCATCCACTTCGGGAGCGCGAGCGTGAAGCTCTTGGTCTGCCGGGTTTCGGGGCGGATCGCGGTGACCGTCCCGGCCTGCCACTCGAGAACGGGCTGCGCCATCAGTCCCCGCTGTAGCGCTCCTCCTTCCAGGGATCGCCATGAACGTGGTAGCCGAGTGATTCCCAGAATCCCGGCTGGTTTCGCTCCATGAACCGAAGGCCCCGGATCCATTTGGCGCTCTTCCAGAAATAGAGATGCGGCACGACCAGTCGGGCCGGCCCGCCGTGTACTGGGGCGAGTGGCTTGTCGTCGAACTGGTAGGCGACGAACGCCTGTCCCTTCACCATCTCGTCCAGCGGAAGGTTGGAGGTGTAGCCGCCGTCGCTGTAGGCCATCACGTACCGGGCGGTTGGATCGACCTGGACGGCCTCGAGCAGGGTGTCGACGCTTACGCCAAGCCACTTGGTGTCGAGCTTGGTCCACTTCGTGACGCAACTGATGTCGACGGTGTAGGTCTGGCTGGGGAGTTTCTGAAACTCGGCCCAGCTCCAGGTCACCGGCGTCCGCACCAGTCCCTCGATCGTGAACGACCATCGGTCGAGCGGGGTGTGCGGTGTCGGCCCCGCCGAGAGAACCGGGAAATCCGTGACCAGATACTGCCCCGGCGGAAGCCGATCTTCCACCTCCGCCGGCCGCCGGCGTCCAAGGAATCCGCGTGAGATCAATCCGGCCATCCCCTACCTCCTCCCTTGAGCCTCCGAAGGCTGCTCCCTAGGGTGAATAGACTACGGGGAAAGGCTTGGTCGTGTCTGCAAACCGCTTCGAATCCGCCTACCTTGGTACGCCCCCGTGGGACATTGGCCGCCCGCAGCCCGCAATCATGCGGCTTGCCCAAGCCGGTCAGATCACAGGATCGGTCCTTGACGTCGGATGCGGGACCGGCGAAAACGTCTTATACCTGGCGGAGCTTGGCTTTGCGGCAATGGGAGTCGACGGCGCGCCGACCGCGATCAGCAAGGCTCGGGCCAAGGCCAAGCAACGCGGTGTCACGGCTCAGTTCGAGGTCGCCGACGCGCTCAGCCTCTCCATGCCGAACCGGCAGTTCGATAGCGTCATCGACACCGGTCTGTTTCACGTGTTCTCCGACGAAGAGCGTGACCGCTTCCGAGATAGCCTCGCGCGAGTGGTTCGGCCTGGCGGCACCTACTTTCTGATGTGCTTCAGCGACCAGCAACCCGGCGATTGGGGACCACGCCGGGTCACCCAGGCCGAGATCCGGTCAGTCTTTAACGACGGCTGGCGTGTCAATTACATCGAGCCGTCTGCCTTTGACATGAACGAGGGTCAGGCGCTTTCCTGGCTCGCCTCCATCTCGCGATCGTGAAAGAGAGGGGCAGCCCCATCCCGATGACCGCCTCCGGCTTCGAGGCGCTCAAAGCCGAGCTGGCCGAGTTGCGCGCCCGCCGGGCTGGACTGGTCGGGGAGGTCGCCACGGCCCGTTCGCAGGGCGACCTGAGCGAAAACTTCGCCTATCACGATGCTCGCCAGCAACTCGGGATGCTCGACGGTCGTATCCAGACGATCGAGAACAACCTGAAGCGGGCGCAGGTTGTGGAGGAGACCGGCACAAAAGACATCGTCCGGATCGGGTCGAGGGTGACGGTCCGCGACGAGTTCGGCGATTCGAGCTATGAGATCGTGGGCCCGACCGAGGGGAACATGGCGCGCGGCCTGATCTCGGTCGCATCCCCGTTAGGAAGCGCGCTGCTGGACCGTCGGAAGGGCGACATCGTGACCTTCAAGACCCCGGGCGGGGAGCGACAGGCGACGGTCATCAGCGTCAGCTAGCCTGTCGACCCGACCGCCGCACGCGATCTCGGTGAAGCAAATGCGCATTTGCAGTTTCGGGCGTTGACTGCTATGAGTCGGTAATGGCATCGGCGCTGGCGGCGGCCCGTCCTCGCGCGGCTCATCCGGCACGCGACCTCTGCCTTGCGCCCGGCCGCACCATCGACGCCCCCGTCGTCGAGGGCGGCCGCTACGGCCGGATGTTCCCTGACCTGTCGGCCGCGA
>VBGO01000088.1 GCA_005882525.1 Chloroflexota bacterium | reverse complement strand
TGTGGCACTATGCCCGCGCCGCACTGGCCCTGATCACCGGGGTGGCTTTCCTGGTCGGGGGGTTTGCCGTCTTTCGCGTCTGGTCGGCCGTTCACACGATCTCACCGCGTGCCCAGCCGGCCGACCTCATCACCCTCGTTCACGCACAGAAAGACGAGCCCGGCTCCCTCGCCTGGAAGATCAAACACGAGGAGCGGATCAACATCCTGCTGCTCGGATACGGCGGGCCGGGTCACGACGGACCATATCTGACCGACTCCATCATGCTGCTGTCGATCCGTCCTGCGATGCGCGAGGCGATCATGATCTCGCTCCCGCGCGACCTCTGGGTCAAGATCCCGGCGCTGCCCAGGAACGGCTACCTGATGGGCAAGCTGAACAACGCCTACGCCATCGGGACCGATCACAAAAACTATCCCAACGTCCGCAGCGACTGGAAGACGGACACCGGTGGTGGTGACCTGGCGGCGGCCACGGTCTCCCAGGTGACTGGCCAGCCGATCGATTACTGGGTCGGAGTGGACTTCAAGGCCTTTCGCGATGTCGTCAACGCGTTGGGGGGCGTCCGCATCGATGTCCCGACGGCGCTGGACGATCCCTACTTCCCAGCGGGTGAGTCGACCGGGAGGATGCACATCCGCATCGCTGCGGGATGGCAGCAGTTCGACGGTGAGCGGGCGCTCGCGTACGCGCGGTCACGGGAAACGACCTCGGACTTCGACCGATCGCGCCGCCAGCAGCTGGTCATGCTGGCCGTGCGCCAGCGCGTTCTCTCGCTGAATGCGATCCCGAGGATGCTGTCACTGCTGAGCGCGCTCCAGGATAACGTCCGGACGAACTTGCGCCCCGGCGATATGCAGCAGCTTGCCGATCTCGCGGGGCGGATACAAGACCAGGACATCCACCGGGTCGCGATCGATACCTCGAATCTGCTGCGGAGCGGCTACAGCAGCAGCGGCCAGTACATCCTGCAGCCGCTGGACCCGACCTACATCGCTTTGCATCGCTACGTGGCGATGGCCCTCCCGGACCGGGTGACGGTGGCGGCCCGCGTCCCTTTCCAGCTGCAGGACGGGAGCCGCCGTTACTGGCTGCCCTACGGAATCGGAACGCCGGCGAGCATCATGACCGCCCTTCTGCAGTCTGAGGGATGGACGGCGATGCTCGGTCCGGCGTCACCCCGGCTGCTCGCGAGAACCGAGATCCGCGACGGCTCGGGGGGCAGCGCGGCCGCCACGGTCGCGTGGCTGCAAGGCTACTTCGATGGTGCCCTGGTCGTGACGGTGCCGGCCCCCACCAGCGGCCCCGCGGTCACCGTCGTGCTCGGATCCGATTTCACCCTGAAAACGTTCCCGGCGCCCTCCCGGCGCTAAGCCACTATTCCCTCCACCGCTTGCGGGGGAGGGCAGGGTGGGGGGTACGATTCGCTTCAAGATGAGTTTGGCCGGCGCCTTGCTGTCCGGCGACGTCCGGGCGCTGGCGAGGGCCATCAGCCTGGCGGAGGATCGCGACCCCCAGGCGACCGAGCTGGCTGCTGAACTGCAGCCCCATACCGGCAACGGCTATCTGGTCGGGCTCACCGGCGCGCCGGGGACGGGCAAGAGCACCCTGGCGGACGCCCTCGTCAAGGTCATTCGCGATCGCGGCCAAACGGTCGGGGTGATCGCGGTCGACCCCAGCAGCCCATTCACCGGCGGCGCGGTTCTCGGCGACCGGATCCGGATGTCGCGCCACACGCTCGACAAGGGCGTCTTCATCCGCAGCATGGGGGCCCGGGGCCACCTGGGCGGGCTGGCCGCCGCCACGCGCGAGGCGATCCATCTGCTCGATGCGTACGGCCGGGACCTCATCCTTGTGGAGACCGTGGGCGTCGGCCAATCGGAGCTCGAAATCTCTACCATCTGCGACACGGTGGTCCTGGTTCTGATGCCGGAGTCGGGCGACGCCGTCCAGTCGATCAAGGCCGGCATCCTCGAGATCGCCGACGTCTTCGTCGTCAATAAGACCGACCTCGGTGGTGCCGAGAAGACGCGTCGCCTCATCCAGGACGCCATGGCGCTGGGCCCCAAGCAGGCCTGGCGACCGCCGATCGTGATGGCCTCGGCGGCGAAGGAGGAGGGGATCGAGCCGGTCTGGGACGCGGTGCTGGCGCACCAGGCCTTCCTGAAGGAGAGCGGCACGCTGGCCGCCCGCCGGCAAAATCGCCTGAAGCAGGAGGTCATCGCGCTGGTGGCCGAGCGCGCCCGCGAAGAAGCGCAGCGCGTCCTGGAGGGCGATACCGCGATCGGGCGCCGGCTCCGCGAGAATCAGAATGGGAAACTAAATCCGTACGCCCTCGCCGACGAGGTCCTCCGGCAGCGGGCGCCCGAAGGAGGCAGCTGATGGCACTTCGCCGCAAGACGGCACACGACGAGTGGGCCACCCGTTACCGCGCGGGGAAGCGGGCAAAGGAAACGGCGACGTGGAGCTACGACGAAAAGCTCGGCTATCCCGGCGAATTCCCCTATACGCGCGGCGTCTATCCCTCGATGTATCGCGGCCAGCTATGGACCATCCGGCAGTTTGCCGGCTACGGCTCGGCGGCTGAGACGAACCGCCGTTACAAGTTCCTGCTCAAGCAGGGCCAGGCCGGCCTCTCCGTGGCCTTCGACATGCCGACCTTGATGGGCTACGACTCCGATGATCCCCTGAGTCAGGGCGAGGTCGGCCATTGCGGCGTTGCGATCGATTCGCTCGAGGACATGGAGACGCTCTTCCACGACATCCAGCTCAACCAGATCACCACCTCGATGACGATCAACTCGCCGGCGGCGATCCTCTACGCCATGTACATCGCCGTGGGGGAGAAGGAAGGCCTCAAGCCGGCGCAGCTCGGCGGGACCCTGCAGAACGACATTCTCAAGGAGTACATCGCGCAGAAGGAATACATCTTCCCGCCCGAGCCGTCGATGCGGCTGGTGGCCGACACGATCGTGTTCGCCGCCCGCAACATGCCGCGCTGGAACGCGGTCTCCATCTCCGGCTACCACATCCGGGAAGCGGGCTCCACCGCTACTCAGGAGCTCGCCTTCACCCTGGCCGACGGGATGGCGTACGTTGAGGCGTCGATCAAGGCCGGACTGAAGGTCGACGAGTTCGCGCCACGGCTCTCCTTCTTTTTCGACTCGCACATGGATTTCTTCGAGGAGATCGCAAAGTTCCGGGCCGCCCGCCGGATCTGGGCCCGAATCATGCGCGACCGATACGGTGCGCGGGACCCCAGGTCCTGGATGCTCCGCTTCCACACGCAGACCGCCGGCGTGTCCCTGACCCGCCAGCAAGTGGAGAACAACATCACCCGCACGGCCTATGAAGCCATGGCCGCCGTGCTTGGTGGCACCAATTCGCTGCA
This sequence comes from Chloroflexota bacterium, assembly GCA_005882525.1. GTDB lineage: Bacteria > Chloroflexota > Dormibacteria > CF-121 > CF-121 > CF-13. The sequence continues at coordinate 8,911 of VBGO01000088.1, read as the reverse complement.
CACCAACTCGATGGATGAGGTGCTGGCGCTGCCGACCGAGCGGGCCGCGCAGATTGCCTTGCGGACACAGCAGGTGCTCGCCCATGAGACTGGCGTGGCGAACACCATCGATCCGCTGGCAGGCTCCTACTTCATCGAGCAGCTAACCGACGAGATGGAGCGTGGCGCGCAGCGCTACTTCGACCGGATCGACGAGCAGGGTGGTGTGCTGCGCTGCATCGAAAACGGGTTCTTTCAGCGGGAGATCGCCGATGCGGCTTTCGAGTTCGAGCGCAGGCTGGAGGCCAACGAGCGGATCATCGTCGGCGTGAACGCCTACACGGACGGCGAAGGCGGCGACTTGCCGACGCTCCGGATCGGGCCGGAGACCGAGCGGGACCAGGTGCGGCGGCTCGAGGCGCTCAAGGGTCGGCGAGACAACACCAGCGTCAAGCATCGACTCGAGGAGCTGAAGACGGCCGCCCGGGGCAGCGACAACCTGATGCCGCCCCTGCTGGACTGCGTCAGGGCCTACGTCACGGAAGGCGAGATCATGGCCGCGCTCAAGGAGGTCTTCGGCGTCTACCGCGAGCCGATTCTCTTCTAGATGATCCGGATGCGGTTCTCGCTAATGGGGCGGATCATTGCCGGACTTGCCGTCTTGATCATCGTGTTCCTCTACGTGACCAGGCAATGACCGCGCGCGTCTTGACCGCGAAAGTCGGCCTCGACGGACACGACCGGGGTGTCAAGGTGGTTTCGCGCGCGCTGCGTGACGCGGGGGTCGAGGTGATCTACGCGGGCCTGCGGCAGACGCCCGAAATGGTGGTCGAGGCGGCGATCCAGGAAGACGTCGACGCCATCGGTGTCAGCCTGCACAGCGGTGCCCACATGACGCTGATCCCTCGCATCCTCGAACTCCTCAAGGAGCGCAACGCCACCGACATCGTGGTCTTCGGAGGCGGCATCATCCCCCAGGACGACGCCCGCGAGCTGAAAAAGATGGGCGTCGTCGAGATCTTCGGGCCGGGGACCTCCCTGCAATCGATCATCGACTTCGTGAATCATGGCTTCAAAGCGGCATGATTGCCGCGGCGCCGCGAAAGCTTGGTCGGTTCGAGATCCATTGCCTGAGCGATGGGCACTGGCGGATGGACGGCGGCTCCGTCTTCGGCCTGGTGCCGAAAGTCATGTGGGAAGAGCTCAAGCCGCCGGACGCCCGGAATCGCATCCTGATGGCCACGAATTGCATGCTCGTTCGGACGCCGGACGCCAACATCTTGATCGAGGCCGGCATGGGCCCCAAGCTCTCCGACAAGGAACGCGACATCTACGCTTACGAGCGCGATCCCGGTATCCCTGATGCGCTGGCGGGCGTCGGCCTGCAACCGCAGGACATCGACCTCGTGGTGCTCAGCCACTTGCACTTCGACCATGTGGGGGCGCTGGTAACCCCCGGCCGCGACGGCGAGCTGACCCCCCTCTTTCCGCGCGCCCGCCACGTCATCCAGGCCAGGGAGTTAGAGGCGTGGCGGCATCCGGATCCGCGCAGCAAGCCGTCCTATAAGCCGGAGAACCTCCGCCTGCTCGAGGAAGAGGGGCGCCTGCAGCTGGTCGAGGGCGACCAGGATGTGGCGCCCGGAGTGCGGGTCCGGGTCACCGGGGGCCACACCGCCGGGCACCAGGCGGTCTACGTCCGGGACCAGGAGCAAACCGTAGTGTTCACCGGCGACTTCCTGCTCATGCGTGCCTTTTTGAAGATCAACTGGGTCAGCGCGCTCGACCTCTTTCCGCTGGAAGCGATGGAGCGCAAGGCGGCCTTCCTCGCGGAGGCGGCGAAAGAGCGATTTCTGCTCTGGTTCTACCACGAGACCGAGCAGATGCTGGGGTACTGGACCGGCGAGGGCTTCGAGCCCGTCAGCTGACGATCAGCAGGACTTCCGAGCCACAGCGCTCGCACTCGCCCCGCACAACGTAGTTGCCGGTCTTCAGGTCCATCGCCGAGGGCCGCAGGATGGCCACCGACTGGCGGCAGGCGCGGCAGTTCGCCTTCATCGGGGCCACCGGCACTTCCGGGGCCTGGAAGGTCCAGGTATGGGGTGCCACCTGGTGCATGGTCGCGTGGGCGATTGCCATTGAAAGGCTCCATCTTCTGTAACGCCGGCGCCGGGGAAAAGGCCTGCGTCCTTCGGACCGGCTCCCTACGGCAAACGGCGTAGCCGTGGGCCGGACGACCTGGATAGTCGGCTAGTAGACGATCACCGCGGTGCCAGTCGGCGTCCAGTTCCACAGCCAGACCATGTTGCTGTACGGAACGTTGACGCAGCCGTGGGTGCCCGTGTCCTCACCGGTGGGGTCGTAGTGCGGACCGTTCGTTCCGGGGCCGTAGCGCGACCGCCAGGAGGCGTCGTGGATACCGTCACCGCCGTTGAACCACATCACCATACGGACCTTGGAGTCCGGGTACCAGTAGGGAGAGCCTTTCGGCCACGGCGAGTGCATCGTCCAGGGCGAGACCTTCCAATAGACCTTGAAGCTGCCGGAGTCGGTCTCCAGGCCGGGCCGCCCGGTGGTCACGTATGACCAGAACACCTGTTGGCCGTGCGAGTACGCCCGAATTACCTGTTCCTTCAAGGAGATCGTGAGCGCCTTCTCCGGAAGGGTCTGCGTCATGGCGTCCTGCAGCACCTTGTCCTGCACCATCAGCCCGCCGCTGACCTGATCCAGTTCGGCGGCCGCCGTGACGCGGTTCAACTGGGCGGCCAGCTTCTGGACATGAAGATCGACCACCGAGACGTCCATCTGGAAGATACGGGCGGTCTGCATGTCGGCCTGGACCCGGCTGAGCGCGGCGCTGGCGCCGGCCCGTGCCGCGGTGGCATCACCGTGGTTCCGGGCGGCTGCCTGGGCGGCGTATTGCCCGACGAGCTGGTTGGTCGCTTCCTGGTCGGCGATCAGGAGGGACAGTTTCGACAGCGGGGCTTTCAACTCGGTGCTGACGGCGCGGTAGGCACGGACCGTGGTGGCGACCTCAACCTCGATCTGGGCCTTGGACGGCAGGCCGGCAAATTCAACCAGCAGCTGCTCGTCGACGCCAACCTGTTTCGCCTTCTGCAAGCTGGTCGAGAGCTGCTTGGCCGAGTTCTGGGCCGAGTCATGCGTTTCGGTCAATAGCTTTTGCACCCGGCTCTCGAGCTGGTCCTTGATCTGGGCCTCCTGATCGGCCACGCGGGAGAAGAAGGCGATCCGATCCTGGTTGAAGGGCGCCGAGGCCTGCGGTGGTGTCTCGCTGGCGGTGGTCAGCTCCTGGCGCTGGAGGTCCGAGAGTTCGGCGCTCTCGAGTCCCAGCTCGCTGGCCCGTAGCTGGGCCGCGAGCACCTGGGCCCGGTTCGACTGGTAATCCTGTTCGGCGAAGGCCTCCCGCATCTGCTGGGCCAAGATGAAGCCGGCCACCAGGGCGAATGTCCCCAGCACCACTCCAATTCGGAGCGCGTTGCGGCGTAGGAATCTCAGAGATAATGCCAGCATCGGTGTCAGCCGATTCTAAAGACTGCGGCCACCTGAAGTAACGTCCGAACGGCGGAAAAGTTCCGGTGAAGGGCCGTTCAAGAGGCGCCAAACGCTGTGTTAAGATGGGCGCCGCTCGTATTCGAACCGAAGGAGAAAAGACGTGGCCGCGACCACCCCCGTTACGCTCAAACTCGAGCCCCGCACCGATCGGGGCCGGCACCTGAAGACGCTGCGCCGGCAGGGGCGCCTCCCCGGGGTGGTCTACGGCCATAACGTGGACGCCGTCACCGTCATGGTCGACGGCCGCGAGTTCGTCAAGGCCTTTCAGAAGGTTGGCCGCAACCAGCTGGTCGACCTCCAGCTCGGCGACGAGCCGCTCCGCAAGGCCCTCATCCGTGAGGTCCAGCGCAACCCGCGCGATGGCGACCTGCTGCACGTGGACTTCTACCAGGTCAACCTGACCGAGAAGATCGAGTCCGAGGTGCCCATCGAACTGGACGGCACGGTTGAGCTGGTTTCCAAGGGCGAAGCCGACCTGCAGCGCGGGCTGCACGCGCTGAAAGTGGAATGCCTGCCGACCGACCTGCCACCGGTGATCACGGTCGACATTTCGGGCCTGAAAGAGGTCGACGACGAGATCCGGGTCAAAGACCTGGCGGTTCCCCCCGGCTGTGAAATCCTCGACGAGCCCGATGACCTGATCGTCAAGGTCTCGGCGCACCGCGAAGAGGTCGAGGAGGTCGCTCCTGCCCCGGCCGCCGCCGAGGTGCCCACTGTCGGCGAGACCGAGGCTCCCGCCGAAGGCGCCGAGGGGGAAGCCCCGACCGAGAGCTAGCGCCGGCACGCCCGTACAATGGGCGCGATGTGGGGCTGGATCACTGCCCACTGGGATGACCAATGGGCGCGCTTCATTGAAGGTCTCCTCCTCTTCCTCATCATGGTCGTGCTCGCCAGCTTCGTTCGACGGACAGCCCGAGGCCAGCTGAAACGCGTTCAGGTCGATCCCCAGGTCAACCTGCTGGTTTCCCGGATCGTCTACCTGGCGACGGTACTGCTGGGCGTGCTCCTGTTCTTCACCGTCTGGCTGAAAAACACCGCCCTCGTCTTTGGCGGTTTCGGCTTTTTCGCGCTGGCGATCAGCCTGGCCTTCCAGGACATCCTGAAGAACTTCATCGCCGGGATCTTCCTCCTGCTCGAGCGTCCGTTCCGCCTGGGCGATGAGATCACGGTCGACAACCACACCGGCGTGGTCGAGAACATCGAGATGCGGACGACCACGCTTCGGACGACCGAGGGAGAACAAGTGCTGGTCCCCAATTCCCTCGTCTATACCGGCACGATCATCAACCGTACCCGGTACCCCACGCGGATGTTCACGCTGACCGCCAAGGTCCCGGCCGAAGTGACCGTCGATGGGCTGGTCGAGGAGCTCCGCGAGCAGCTCAAGGGCCGCCCGGACATCGCGAAGGATCCGCCACCCCACATCGGCTTGCAGCCGAACGTTGATGGCGGCCTCACCCTCGAGGTGCGTTACTGGCTCGATTACCGCCGTAACGATCCGCTCGCGGTCCAGGCCGCCATCGGCGAGCAGATCTATCAGGCGATGCACTCGCGACCGGCCGAGTCCGCCAGGTCCGCCAGGAAACCGGCCGGGACATAGGCGCCCGGCTGCTGCACCGCCTCGCCGCCTTCAGCCCGGGGGCTCGCCAGTTCCTCGGCTACGCCGTGCTGCTTGGGATCGGATGGGCCATCTTCAACCTGCTGTTCAACCTCTACATGAGCGCGCTAGGTTTTTCGAATGACGTCATCGGCCTCTTCAACTCGCTCCCGGCGATCGCTCTGATCCTGGTCGGTCTCCCGTTTGCTGCCATGGCGGACCGGATCGGCTACCGCCTGTTTCTGCTTGGTGGCGGGATCGTCGCGGTCGTGGCATCGCTCGTCCTTACGCTCGTCGGAACCCCGCTGGTCGCCGTGCTGGCCGCCGGCAGCTTCGCGCTCGCCGTGATCGTGTTGCAGCTGCTGGGCAGTCCGCTCCTGGCCCAGGTAAGCGGCGAACATGAACGGGTGGCCCTCTTCGCGGTCAATCAGTCCCTCGCCTGGGCCGCCGCGCTCGTCGGCGATGTCCTGGGCGGCGTCATTCCGGAAGCCGCGGCCCGCCTGACCCACGGTTCGAGTAGCTCGGCTGGGGCCATCCGATCGGCATTCGCCGCGATGACCGTCTTGACGGTAGTGAGCCTGCCCTTCCTGATCCGCCTCGCGCGGGCGGCGGGAGTGAAGCCAGCCGCCGCCATTCCGGTTCGCGAGCTTCTCCAAATCGACCTGGCACGCTTCGGCCGTCTTCTGCTGCCGGGCCTGATCCTTGGAATTGCGGCCGGCATGTACCTCAATTTCACTCAGCTCTACCTGGCCCAGCGCTTTGGCCTAACCCCGGGTCCGATCGGCATCATCCTTGCTGTCGGCGCCGCCCTGACCGCGGTCGTCACCCTCGCGGCACCGGCAGTTGGCCGGCGGCTCGGGATAACCCGCACCATCGGCGTCTCTCAGATCCTCGGATCGCCTCTGGTCCTGGCGCTGGCCTTCATCATGGTGCTACCCGTCGCCGTCGTGATCATGACGGTGCGCCAGCTTGCGCTCAACCTCCAGGGACCGCTGAGCCAGGTCTTCGGAATGGAGTACGTCGAGCCCAGCCAGCGGGCCCGCCTCGCCACGGCGCAGATCGTCGTCAGCGGCATTGGCATCGGCGGCATCGGCCCGTCACTGAGCGGCTTCCTGCAAGTTCGCGGCGGCTACCAGCTCGCCTTCTCGGTCAGCGCGCTCTTTTACCTGTTGGCCGGCCTGACCTTCTTGCTTTTCTTTGGCAAGGTCAGCCTGCCGTCCGAGCCTGAGCGCGCGCGTTAGGTAAGGTGGCCGAGGGCTATCAGGTTGCCTTCGCTATCACGGAACCAGGCTGACTTTTCGTAGCCGGGACACCACGGCGCTTGAGCTCGGCGACCCAGGCGGTGATGTCCGTCACGAACCAGGCCATCTGGATACGTTGCCGCGAGGGGCGTCCCGCCTTCGACCTCGCGGGTCGGAGTCAGCCCCAGCTTCTCCTCGTAAAACGCCCTCGCGCGACGGAGATCCTCCACCGGCAACGCGGCTTGCGGGGGTCGCGGTACTCAGCACGTCCATCGGACGATGTTACGGCGAGCTTCTATAGTCAGGTGATGGCGCAGGAGACGTTGTTTCCGGCAGCGCAACCGCCGGGCCAAAAGGACCAGCCGCTCGCCGCTCGGATGCGGCCGCGCTCGCTCGACGAGTTCGTCGGGCAGGAGCACCTGGTCGGTCCAGAACATGAGCTGCGCCGCGCCATCGAGGAGGACCGCGTCGGGTCGATGATCCTCTGGGGGCCGCCCGGCAGTGGAAAGACGACGCTGGCACGGCTGATCGCCGGGGTGACTGCCTCACACTTTGTCCCGCTCAGCGCGGTGAGTGCCGGCGTGGCCGACCTGCGGCGCAACATCGAAGAAGCGCGTCTGCGCCGAGCGCAGTCCGGCCAGCGAACCATACTCTTCATCGATGAGATCCATCGCTTCAACAAGGGCCAGCAGGATGCGGTCCTGCCGTTTGTCGAGGAGGGCGTCGTCACCCTGATCGGCGCCACCACGGAGAACCCGTCATTCGAGGTGAATGCGGCGCTGCTCTCGCGCACGCGGGTATTCGTACTCGGCGCCCTCGATGACCAGCAGGTTGGCGAGATCATCGACCGCGCGGCATCAGATCCGGAGCGAGGGCTCGGAGGACGACACGTCGACCTCGAGGCGGAAGGCCGCGCGGCCCTGATCCGGGTGGCCAACGGCGACGCAAGGGTGGCGCTCAACGGGCTCGAGGCGGCCGCCGCGCTTGCCCGGGCCCGACAAGGCCGCCGGATCGTGACAGCGGCGCTGGTCGAGGAGGCGGTCCAGCGGAAGAACCTGCTGTACGACCGGGCCGGGGAAGAGCACTACAACATCATTTCGGCGCTCCACAAGAGCCTCCGCGACAGCGACCCCGACGCCTCCCTCTACTGGCTGGGGCGAATGCTGGAGGCCGGCGAGGACCCGCTCTACGTCGCCCGCCGGCTGATCCGCTTTGCCTCCGAAGATATCGGTCTGGCCGACCCGCAGGCGCTTACCCAGGCGGTGGCGGCGCAGCAAGCCGCCCACTTCATCGGCATGCCGGAAGCGAACCTGGCGCTGGCGCAGGCCGTCGCGTACCTGGCCACCGCGCCGAAGAGCAATGCGCTATACGCCGCCTATACGGCGGTGCAGGAGGACGTCGCGCGCACCCGCGCGGACCCGGTTCCCCTCCACCTGCGGAATGCGCCGACGCCGCTGATGCGGAAGGTCGGCTACGGCAAAGGCTACCGTTACGCCCACGACTACGAGGAGGCGCAGGTCGAGCAGCAGCACCTGCCGGACGCGATCAAAGACCGCACGTATTACCACCCCTCCGATCGTGGCTACGAAAAGGCGGTAAAGGACCGCCTCGATGCGTTCGAGGCGGCGCGACGAAAGGCGCGGAAGACTAGTTAGATTGAACTCGGGTTGGCCTCGGCTGGAACTTTCTATCCCTCGTGCGCTGGATACGTCACCAGCCAGAAAGCGACCCCTACGGGCAGGCGCGGCTTCTGCGCCGCCGTGCTGCCGACAGACCTGGGTTAGTCGTTAGCCCTCGATGTGCGGCCGAAGCGCCGCGTAGCCGTTCGCCATCACCTGATCGTGATTGCGTGCCAGGGCGCCCTTAGCTAGCGGGGCCAGCAGGTTGAGGATCGGATTGGTCGTGGCGACGTCCCAGTAGTAAACAGCCTTCGACACGCCGGGCTCGGACTCACTGAACGCCCACCGTCCGGTGCCGACCAGGCTGCCGGTGGAGCGCACAAGAATATGGCGATACTTCTCGGATTCGACGACCTCGATCGTGTAGGTCAGGCTGTAGGGCAAGGAGCCACGCACCGTGCACTCAACCATCGAGCCGACCGACCGGCCATCGCCGCTGATCACCTTGACGCGACGGAAATTTTTCCACCGACCCGGATAGCGCTCGAGGTCGAGAACGATTGACCAGACCCGCTCGAGGGGCGCACGGAAGCGCCACTCGGTCACAAAGTGATATTGGTCGGACATGCGGAGTATTTTAGGAAGGTGCTGTACAACGTCGTGAAGTTCTTCCACATCCTCCTTGTGATCACCGCGGTCGGCTCCAACATTACGGACGGGATCTGGCAAGGCCGCGCCGGGAACGATCCCGAGCACGAGTCGTTCGTGCTCCGTGGAGTCAAGTTCCTCGACGACCGGGTCGCCAACCCGGCGTACTTGCTCGTCCTGGTGACCGGCCTCACGATGGCGTGGTGGCACTGGTCGTATACCACGCGCTGGATCGCTGCCGCCATCGTCCTCTATGT
>VBGO01000087.1 GCA_005882525.1 Chloroflexota bacterium | reverse complement strand
GTCACCGCCCTGCGGCAGCCGGGCTCATCCTTCAAGCCGTACGTCTACGAGCAGGCGTTCAAGTCGCACAAGCTGACCATGGGCAACATGCTCGACGACACCTCTCGCCACTTCGCCGGCGGGCGGTTTCACGACTTCGACTTCCGCGACATGGGCATGATCACGGCGCACAAGGCGTTGCTGCTCTCCCGGAACATCCCGGCGCTCGAAACGATGCAGGCGGCGGGCGTCGACAACGTCGTCAATTTCGCCCACGACATGGGGATCACCACCCAGCTCAAGAGCGAGGTGACAACGGCGATCGGATCGAGCGAGGTCCGCATGCTCGACCATGCCGTCGGCTATGGCGTCTTCGCCAACGGCGGGACGCAGCATGATCCAGTGTCCGTCCTCGAAGTGAAAGACAAGGACAACAACACCCTGGACAAGCCGAGCGGCTCCGGAGGCAAGCAGGTGATCAGCGCCCAGGAGGCGTACTTGATCACCTACATCCTCAAGGACTACTCCAGCCAGTGGAATCTGGGCTGGAACAAGCCCTTCGCGGGCAAGTCGGGCACCACGAACAACTACCGGGACGCCTGGATGATGGCCTACGCCCCCAACCTGGTCATCGGCGCCTGGGTTGGGCATACCGGACCGGGCAACCAGGACATGAACACGGTCTACGGCAGCATGGTCGGAAGCTCCGTGCTGAAGGATTTCGTCAACAACGGATTGACCCAGGCGAAGTTCACGGTTGAGACCTTCAAGCGCCCCGATGGGCTGATCGACGGACCGCCCTGCGCGAGCAACGCCAGCGTTTCGCCGTCAGCCTCGCCCTCACCGTCACCATCGAGCGGCTCGAGCAGCAGCTCGGAGAAGGAGCTCTACCTGCCGGGCACCGAATGCAAGCCGGCGCCGACGCCGTCACCGTCGCCCACTCCCTCCCCGTCCCCCTCGCTGGTGCCATCCATCCTCCCGAGCGGCATTCTGCCGAGCACGAGCCCGAGCTCCAGTCCGGCCCCCACGCCAACGCCGACACCCTCCGCGCCGGCGGCGCCAGGTACGTCACCCTAGAGCTTTCGGACGACCTCCAGCACATCGATATCGAGCAGCAATCCGTCGGGACGCCCCATCTCCCAGGCATAGAATTGCCTCATGGCGAAGAAGACTCCCGCCAAAAAGCCAGCCCAGAAGAAAACGACCAGGCCGGCTCCGCGGACCTCCGTGAAACGCGAGAACATCATCGAACGCGTTGCCGAGGAACTCGAGTCGCGGTTCTTCGAAGCTGCGGAACTGGCAACCGAAACGACATCGGCCGAAACGAACATCGCCCTGGCGGCGCTGGGCGCCATCGAAGGGCCGCATGATGCCGAGCCAGCGCCGGCGCCTAAGGCAACCCACGGCAAGCGCAAGACCACTCGATCCAAGACGCGCTAACCCGTTCCCGGTCTACGACCGGGAGATCCGGCGGCTCCGCACGTACCTGGGCGGCCTCGATTCGCGGAAATGGTCGGCACGCAGCCACTGCCGCGGCTGGAGCGTCCAGGACGTCGTCGCCCATCTGTCGACGGACGAGGTCTACAACCAGGCCTGCCTGGACGGCACCCTCGAGCAGCTGCCATTCAGCGGCGGCCTCAACGGGTGGAACGGGCGTGGCGTGCGTGTTCGGCGCTCGATGAGCCCACTCGAGGTTCTGCAGGAGTGGGAGGCGCGCCAGGAACGCGTCCGTCGAGCCTGGGCCGCGATCGGCGTGGGCGGACGGATCCCCACGAGCATCGGCCGGTATCCGCTCCGCCTCCAGGTCTGGCATCTCGCCCAGGAATACGGCATCCACGCCGACGACATCGAGGTGCCGCTCTCGCCCCGGGAGCGCCGGGCGCAGCTCCGCTGGCGGGTCGCCTTCGGCCTGTTCGCCGCCCGCGAGGAGGGCGCCCCGGTCGATGCCGAAATGACCGGCAACCATGTCCGATTGCGCCATCGGGCGGCAGACCATGATCTCGACCTGGAGACCTTTATCGCCTATCTCACGAATCGGCCGCAGCAGCTCAAGGATCCAAGACAGCGGGCCCTGGTCCGCCGGCTGGGCGCAACTCGATAATCTGAGCAGCGCGTGGCCAAGCAAGAGTTTCTCTGCGAGCACTGCGGGCGCCGGGTACTCGCCGAGCGGGGACCGCTGACCGTCGTGAAGCTCTGCCGGTCCTGCTTCGAGAAAGCCCGCGCCCAGCAGCGGTCAGCACCGGCCCCGGACGAGGGCGCGCCCAAAGACCAGCCGTAGGACCTGTCGCCCGCTGGCAAGGCTGCGCGGTAAGCTGTCCGCAGAGTCTGAGGGGGAAAAGGACGGGAAGCGAGATATGAGAAGCGTGGCTCGTGGAGTCGCGTTGGCGTTGGCATTGGTGCTGGCGGGCTGCGGCGGAAGCGCCTCAACGGGGACCAACCCCTCGAACTCATACCAGGGGAAGACCATCCAGCTGGGCGCCATCCTCTCCATCAACGGCGCGGGTGGTGTCTACGGCCCCAGTTCCCAGAAGGGCATGGAGCTGGCGGTGGAGAAGATCAACGGCTCGGGCGGGGTGAACGGCGCCAAGCTCGCGCTCGAAGTCAAGGACGACAACTCAGACAAGGCTCAGTCCGCCCAGGTGGCGCAAACCCTCATCCAGCAGGGCCAGATGTTAGCCCTCCTCGGACCCACGCTGTCCAACTCGGCGGTCGCCGTTCACCCGCTGGCCGAGAACTTCAAGATTCCGATCCTGGCGGTCAGTACCACCGGCATCCACATCGTGCCGGATTGCAACTACCCGAAGACCGATCCGTGCAAGTACGTCTTCCGGGATAGCCTGGGAGAAGAGGCGGCAATCCCGGCGAACATCAAGGTCTATTCGGATACCGCTCATCCCAAGACCGGCGTGCTGCTCGTGGCGAACGATGACAAGTTCTCCTCAGACGGCGGCAAGATCGTGCAGAACACCGTCAGCCAGTACGGGATCCAGTTGCTGGACACGGTGCAGTTCAGCAAAACGACGGCCGACTTTGCGACGCCGGTGACCAAGGCGGTGCAGAAGAAACCCGATGTCATCTTCATCACCAGCCTGGGCGGTATCCCGGCCAAGATCATGATCGAGGCGCGCAAGCAGGGATTCACGGGCCAGTTCCTGGGTGGCAACGGCTTCAACACCGCAGTGGTATCGAAGCAGGCGGGTGCGGACGGCAAGGGTGCCGAGAGCGGCAGCGCCTGGTACATCAATAACACCTTCGCCTCGAATGCTGGCTTCGTCACCGCCTACAAGAGCAAGTACAATGCCGACCCGGATCAGTTCGCCGCCCAGGGCTTCGCAGCGATTTACATCCTGGCGGACGCGGCAAAGCGAGCGAACCTGACGTTCAGCGATATCGCGGGCGACCGCACGAAGCTTCGCGACGCGATGGAGTCGGTCAACATCGACACGCCCCTCGGGCGCTTTCAGTTCACCAGCAACCACGACGTGAAGCAAACGATCTGGATTATTCAGATGGACGGCAACGGCGGTTTCAAACTGGTGAAGTCGGTGACGCCTAGCTGAACGTGCGTTGACCCAACAGGTCCTCAACGCGATCTTTATCGGGTCGATTTACGCGCTCTTCGCCGTGGGATACACGCTCGTCTTCGGTGTCCTCGACGTGGTCAACCTCGCCCACAGCGCGGTCTTCATGCTGGGGGCCGTCATCACGTATTCGCTGGTCGTGCTGCACGGCATGCCGTTCCTGCCGGCGGCGTTGATCGCCATCGTGGTGTGCGGCCTGCTGGGCTTGCTGATCGAATTTGTCGCGCTGCGGCCGCTCCGCCGGCGGAACGCGCCACCGATCGCGGCCCTCATCTCCACCATCGGTTTGGCGCTGATCTTCGTCGCGATCGTCGAGCAAGCCACGCCCGGCACGCCATTCAGTTGGCTCTGGCAGGATGGACCGAACTCCGTACGCTTCCCGACAGAAGCCGTTCCGAACCCGACCTACCACGTCGCCGGGCTGACCATCGAGGGGACGAAGCTCGGCATCCTGGCGACCTCGGTCGTGTTGATGCTGGTACTCGGCTACGTCATCCGCTTCACGCAGGTGGGCCGCGCGCTACGGGCGGTGGCGGAGAATCGCCGGGCTGCGACCTTGCTCGGGATCAACGTCGATCGGATCTTCGCCGCGACCCTGTTCGTCTCCTCGGCGCTGGGTGGCCTCGCCGGGTTGCTCTTCGGACTGGCGATTTCGGACATCAGCCCCTACATTGGCCGCGACCAGGTGGAGCTGAAGGGGCTCGCCGTCATCGTCCTGGGCGGCATGGGCAGCGTCCCCGGGGCCGTCCTGGGTGGTTACGTGCTCGGCCTGATCGAGGTGTTCGCCTTCGTCCGATTCGGCAGCAATATCGCCGCGGGGGTGGCCTTTGCCGCGCTCTTCGTGATGCTGGTGGTCCGCCCCCAGGGATTCTTCGGAACCCGGCTGCGCGAGCGATTGTAGTGCCCCTTTAGGCCGGGCGTGGACTTTTTCATCCAGCTGTTCACCGACCCGGTCGGCTTCTACAACCAGCACGAGCTGCTGATTGCCCAAATCGGCATCAATGCGATCCTCGCCATCGCGATCTTCGTCACCTTCTACTCCGGCCAGCTGACGCTCGCCAACGCGGGCTTCATGGCGATCGGCGCATATACGACCGTCCTGATGAGCCTCTACCTGCCGACGCCGCTTCCCCTGAACATGCTCGGCGGCGCGCTGCTGGCCGGTTTCATCGGCTTTCTCGTCGGACTGCCCGTGTTGCGGCTGCGCGGCATCTTCCTTGCTATCGCCACGATTGGCTTTGTTGAAGCCTTGCGCCTCGGCGTCATCCTCAATGTGCCGATCACCGGCGAAGGCCAGGGCCTCAAGAATCCCACGGCCGATCCGCTTGGTGGCATCCTTCCGATCTTGATCTCCGTGCCGGTCCTGAGCTACCTGGTGTGGCGGCTGACCCACACGCGGCTCGGCCAGGCCTGGGCCGCCATCCGCGAGGACGAGCTCGCGGCCTCCAGCAACGGCATCAACGTGCCGCTCTACAAGATGATCGCCTTCATCATCAGCGCCGTCGTCGCCGGCTACGCAGGGGCGCTCGAAACGCACATCAACTTTTTTGTCGACCCAACGGAGTACGGCATCTCTCGTACCATCCAGATCCTGACCTTTGCCGTGGTCGGCGGGACCACCAACGTGGTCGGCCCGGTCGTGGGGGCGATCTTCCTCACCGCACTACCGGAGATCATCCGCTGGGCGAGCGCGTACCGCGATGTCGTCAACGGCGTGATCCTGATCCTGGTCATCATCTTCCGTCCCCAGGGGATCGTCGGCCGTGGGGGCCTCGCCGTCATCGCCCCGCGCTGGTGGACACGCTGGAGATCGCGTGAGCGGCCTGCTTCAGCTCACTAACCTCAAGCGCTCTTTCGGCGGCGTGCGCGCCGTCGACGATGTGTCCCTGGAGATCGAGGAGGGCACTATCTTCGGACTCATCGGACCGAACGGCGCCGGCAAGACGACACTGGTCAATCTGGTGACCGGCTATGTCCGACCACAGTCGGGCAGTATTCGCCTGCAGAACGCTACCGGCGCGAGCGAGCTGGCCCGGCGCCCGCCTCATGCGGTGGCCGGGCTCGGCGTGGCCCGCACCTTTCAGACGCTTCGCCTCTACCGCAACCTGACCGCGGTCGAGAACGTGCTCGCCGGCATGCATTTGCGCCGGCGCGACGACACGCTGCAGCAGCTCGTCCCGATCGGCCCACTGCTCCGGGAGGATCGGCGCCGGGTGGAGCGGGCGCGTGAGCTGCTGGAACGCGTCGGCCTGCCGCCGGGGGCATTCGGTGAGCGCCGCGCCGCCACGCTCTCCTACGGCGATCAGCGGCGACTCGAAGTGGCGCGAGCACTGGCCCTCAATCCCCACCTGTTGATCCTCGATGAGCCAGCGGCCGGAATGAACCCAGCCGAGAAGGACCGCGTTCGGGCGCTGATCCAGCAGCTCAACCAGGATGGCCTCACGGTGTTGCTGATCGACCACGACATGCGACTGGTGATGGGCGTCTGCCGCCATATCGCGGTCCTCAACTTCGGGCGGAAGATCGCGGATGGTGCGCCTGGTGCCGTCTCCCAGGACCCTGCGGTGATTGCGGCGTACCTCGGCACGCAGGCACAGAAGAGTGCGACGCATGTCCCAGGTTCCGAGGCGCTCGATGTCGCCGCGGCGAGGCCGTCGTCGTCCGGCGAACCTGCCTCTCCCCTGCTGGAAGTCCGCGACCTCGCCGTCTCTTACGGCGCAATCCAGGCGGTTCGCGGCGTGTCTTTTGGCGTGGCCAAGGGCGAAATCGTCGCCCTCATCGGTGCCAACGGCGCCGGCAAGTCGACCATCCTGAACACCCTGTCCGGGGTGCTGCGCCCGCACGCCGGCGTGGCGCGATTCGGCGACCTCGACCTGATGACCGCCGCCCCCGACCGGATCGTCCGCCAGGGGCTGGTCCAGGTCCCCGAAGGTCGCGAGATCCTGGCTCGCCTTACAGTTCGGGAGAACCTGGAGCTGGGCGCCTGGGCTCGACGCGACAGCCGCGCGGCCCACGGCGAGATCGAGCGGTTGATGCAGCAATTCCCGATCCTTGGCCAGCGGCGGGACCTCCCCGCCGGGCAACTCTCAGGGGGCGAGCAGCAGATCCTGGCGATCGCCCGGGGCCTGCTCGCCCGACCGAAGCTCCTGCTGCTGGTCATCCAGACGATCCACAACGACGGCGTCACGATCCTGCTGGGCGAGCAGAACGCGCTGCGCGCGCTCGAGATCGCGGATCGCGCTTATGTCGTCGAGACCGGTCGCATCCTCCTCAGCGGCACAGGGGCATCGCTTCGTCGAAATCCCGAAGTGCAGAAGGCTTACCTCGGTGGCTAGCGAGCAATAGCCGCCTGCAAGCCCTCGTTGCACCGAGGAATGGCGGCCCTGGTCTACGCCCTCGTTCTTCTGGCCTTGACCGGGCTCGCCGGGTGGGGAACGCTCAGGTTGCTCGCACAGCGCTCGCTAGTAAGGAGCGGCCTCGGCCTGCTGTTTCTCTTCGCCTGTGTCATCCTGCCCTTCTTCCTCGGTTACGGCTGGGCCTACGGTACGCTCGCCGCCGTCCTCGGGGCGGTGGTAGCGGGTGTCCAGCTTTTCGGGAAGGTCGGTTGGCTCGCACGAGTAGGACTTGTGGTCGTGATCGCTTTCATCGCCATCGAACCGGCTGCATGGCTCTGGGTGGACAATCTGCAGACGGCAGAGCGTATCGGCCGTTGCGAGGGCGAGGTTGCAATCAGAACCATCGAGGCCGACCATGCCCGGGATGGGCACTATCCACCCGACATTCACACGGTGGCCGTGGACAGCGACCGGTATGAGTCGCCATCCTGCCCGATCTACCAGAACGTCGACTGGTTATATCGTTCTGGATCGCAGGGTTACACGGTGGGCTACTGGAATGACTGGCTGCTGCTGGGCAAACACATCTGCCTGCACACTTCGGGTCATCAGGGCTGGAACTGCGGACTAAACCAGTGGGGGCCATTCCGCCCGGGCGAAACGGGCTAGAGCTTCTCTCGTACCGGTTGGTCAGCCGAGCAGCGTGGCGAGGCGCTCCCGCTGATCCGGATCGAGCCAGGGCGGATCGCCGGCCTGCGCATTTTCGCTCGGCCGGCCCGGCGTCTTGGTCGCCGTCAGCACGGAGCTGACGCGCGGATCGCTCGCGATCCACTTGAGAACCGCCTGCGCCACCGTCTTGATACCGAGCTCCGCGAGCATGCCCTTGTCGAGTCGCTTGTTCAGGACGCCGAAGCGCAGCGGACTATGAATGAGCACCCCAAGCCCGAGCTCGGCCGCCAGCGGGAGAACGCGTCGTTCAGCCTCCCGAAGCCGCGGGTTGTAGGGCAGCTGGATCATGTCGAGCCGTCCCGTGCGCATCACCTCGCTGAGCTCGTCAAAGGCCGACGGCAAGTAGTGCGTGGCGCCGACAGCGACAACTTTTCCCTCGGCCTTCAGGCGCTCCAGCATGCGCAGCTGCGCTCTCCAGTTCACCAGGTTGTGCACCTGGTAGATCTCGACCCGACCGAACAGGCTGAGCGCATGCTCCACCTGCTCGCGTCCTTCGGACTCACGATCCGTCCAGAGCTTGGTGGCGATGATGGCCTCATCTCGCCGGCTCCCTAGCGCCTGGGCGAGACTGTCCTCCGCCCGGCCGTACATCGGGGATGAATCGAAGAGATCGATGCCGGCGGCGAGCGCCTCGTCGACGATCGGGGTGCGGTCTTCTGCAGTATCGAAGGTCTGCCAGGTGCCCATGCCGATCGCCGGCAGCTGGAGCGAGGTCGGGCCAAGCTTACGTCGTTCCAGCGGGCTGCTTCAGGTTGTCGATCGGGACCGGCTCGATCGGATCGGGCAGATCGAAGCCGAAGACCCTCGAGTAGAAATACAGCTCGGCTTCGAGCGAGCGCTTGATATTCTTCGCGATTCGGAAGCCGTGCTGCTCACCCTCGAACGGGATGTAGGCGACCGGCAACCCTTTTTTCCGGAGCGCGTCGACGATGATTTCGGCCTGGTTGGGCGGCACGATCTTGTCCTCCAGTCCCTGAAACAGGATCACCGGTGCTGTGATCCGGTCGACCGCATGGATCGCGGAGCGCTCGCGGTAGACGTGCCGCTCCTCGGGCCAGAGGCCGATCAGGCCCTGGTCATACATCGATTCGAACTTGTGGGTGTCGGTATGAAAGACCTCGAGGTCGCTGATGCCATAGTGGCTGGCGCCGGCCTTGAAGAATTCCGTGGTCGTGAGGGCGCGCAACACGGTGTACCCGCCCGCACTTCCTCCGGTGATCGCCACCCGGTTGCCATCGACCCGCCGGCGCTCGATCAGGTAGCGTGCCCCATTGACGCAGTCTTCGACGTCGACCACGCCCCATTTACCGGTCAGCCGCCGGCGATAGTCTCGGCCGAAGCCGGCGCTGCCACCGTAATTCACCACCAGGTAGCCGAAGCCTCGCGTGGTCCAGAACTGGTCTTCGAGATCCAGTGCGTTTGACACCGCGCCGGTTGGCCCGCCGTGGACGTAGACGATCAGTGGTGGGAGCTCGCCCGCCGGGGCCGCAAACCCCGGATTCACCGGCGGGTAGAAGAAGGCATGGGCGGTGACGCCGCGCTCCGTCGGAAACTCGATGGCGTCGGGTACGGAGAGGTAGGTCGGGGCTATGGCCAGATCGTCAGAGCGGCGCAGCACATCCGCCTGGCCGGTCTTCAGCTCAACGGCGATCAGTGCCAGCGGCTGGGTGGGCGAGCCCGCGATCGTGAACGCCCTGCCGGCCCGCGCCTGGATGTACGGGGAGAGCGCCGTGTAGGGCGTGTCGAGGTTCTGCAGACGGCCGGCTTCGGGGTCGACGGTCGCCATCCTGGCCAGGCCTGCCGACCGGACCTGGCAAACGACTCGGCGTTCCGACTCGAAGGCATAGGTCGACAGGCCAAAGAGCCACTGCGTGGTGCCCAGCTCAGCGGGCAGCTCGACAACCGGCTCGATTCGCTCCCCACGCCAGCGGTAGAGGTTCCACCAACCGCTCCTGTCGGAAACGAAATAGAGCACGCCGTCTGGTGACCAGGTCGGCTGGAAGATCGATTCCTGCTCGCCTCCGGCGACTTTGCGCGGAGCGCGAAGGCCGCCATCATCCGTCAGTTCCGCGACCCACAGCTCGGTGCCGTCCCACGGCATGTTGGGGTGGTTCCAGGTAAGCCAGCACAGGTGCGAGCCGCCGGGACTGACCCGCGGCGTCGCGTAGAAGTCGTTGCCGTCGACCAGAGTCAACCCCCCACCCCTACCCTCCCCCACAAGGGGAGAGGGAGACAAGGGGTCGAGGCTGACGATGCTGTTCACGGCCGAGGCCGAGCCGGTCGTGTGATCCTCGCGAACGGCGATCAACCGTTGCCGCCGCTCGTCGAGCACCAGGTCCGCGTGCCGGATGTCTCGTGGTGGCGTGATCGGGATCGGTGGCTGGCTAGCATCCTGGCGGTAGAGGCGCTGATCGCTGAAGTTGGCAAACCAGACCGTCCCGTGGTGAACCCGGTAGGCGCCGCCCCCGTATTCGTGGACGCGGGTTCGCGCGTTGAACTCCGGTGGCGTGATGTCTACGGTCGTGCCATCGGGGCGTCGCCGAACGACGACATTGCGGCCCTTCTCGCTCGGGCGTTGCTCGACCCAATAGATGTCATCGCCGTCCAGCTGGATCTGACCGAGGCCGACAACCCCGGCGACGATGGCATCCGCCGTGATCGGCGACCGCCAGCCGCCATACGGCCTTGTTTGCGGCTGAGCCGTTAGCGTGGGCGCCATCACGACAAGGCTACCCGACGCCGCCTACACTCAATACCGTGCGAATCGAGAGTCCCGCGTTTACGGAACGCGAGATGCGTGGGTTCCTGGACGAGGTCGTCGATCACGAACGGCTTGGGCTGGCCGACCGGCTGGCCGCGGCGTCAGCGAGGCTTGCTGCGCTCGTCCCGAACGTGTCCGGGGATCCTGGACCTGCCTCCGACCAGTGGACAGGTCATGACATCCTCGCCCACATTGTGGTGCTGTCGAAGTTTTACGGCGTCGTGATCCACCAGGTGGGATCGGGCAAGCTTTCCCGGATCGAGCTGCTGGAAGCGGTGCAGAGCCGTGACCCGGCCGGTGAACAGCTGAGCTCGCTGCCCGCGGACCAGCTGCTCGCGATGGCGCAGCGGGAGCACCAGCGGACCATCACTTACCTCCGTTCCGCGGATTCGGCCGCGATGCAACGTCGGGCCGTCCTTTACGAGGGCTTTTCCATGAGCGCCGCGGAGATCGCACAGCTACCGCTCTGCGCCCACCTGGAAATTCATCTCGACCAGCTCGAACGGACGTTGCGCCGCTGACCCGCTACTACGAGGACTTCCGCATCGGCGAGCTGATCGATCTCGGCAACGTGCAGGTCAGCGAGGGGGACATCATCGGGTTTGCGCGGCAGTATGACCCACAACCGATGCACCTCGATCCCAACGCGGCGAGCTTCACCATCTACGGCGGGCTGATCGCCAGCGGCTGGCACACCGGCGCCCTCTTCATGCGGCTGCTCGTCGGCAACCTGATTTCCAGGTCGAGCAGCCTTGGTTCGCCGGGTATGGAGAATCTGAGCTGGCCGGCCCCGGTTCGGCCGGGCGATACGCTAACCGGACAGATCGAAGTGCTCGAAGGCCGGGACTCGATGACCCGCCCGAACATGGGGATCATTCGCTGGCGCGGTGAGATGCGCAACCAGCGTGGCGAGTTGGTGATGAGCGCCATCGGCACCAACTTCTTCGGAAAGAAGCCCGTTTAGGAGATCGGCGGTATCGGGGGGCTGCGCGTCAGTTCGAAATGTGGGAGAAGAACACGTCGGTGGGACCATTTCGGCTCTGCGGCCTGGCCTGCACGAAGGCAGCTGCAAAACCGTCGGGCAGACCGACCAGGCCCATGTAGTCGCCGATGAAGGGCCCGGTAAGACCGCCGGGCACGGCAAGCAGATCAAACGGCCCGGCTGCGCGGCGCTTGGTCCAGTGCACGCCGCGATCGCGCGACGTGCTGAACCAGACGTCGGTGTCGAGGGTCCGGCTGCCCCGCTTGAACTCGCGGAAGTCAAACCAGAGCAGTCCGACGGTGGCATCTCCCGCAACCGCGAGCGTCGGAAGAAACGCCTCGCCCTTCTCGCGTACCACGAGCTGGGGCCGTCGCCAGTGGAGGCCCGCGTCTTCCGACCGAGCGACGGCGATGGTTGAAAAGTTACTGTGGTCCTCGAACCAGCTGACATAGACCGCGTTGCCCGCCGACACGGCGGTAATGTTCTGGCCGGAGAAGCGAAGGGGGGTATCGGTACCCGGGACGACGGCATTTGTGTAGGTGAACCCGGCCGCGTCGATGGGTGCTGACCAGGTCTTCCCCTGGTCGGTGGACCGCATCAACCGGATTTTCACCGGCAACGGCGGGGGATGCGCAGCGAAGGGCAGTGAGGGGCCCTCGACGAAGACATCGATCAGGACCCCTGCAGAGGTCATGAGTAGCTGGTTCTGCTGAGCCTCGTCATTGCCGCTGTAGATCGCGGCCGGGGTCGACCAGGTGCGGCCGCCGTCATGGGTTCCGGCGAACATGACCTGGTTCAGCGTCGGGTCGACGCCGCTCGTCACCCGGTAGTCGACCCAGACGGCGTAAGCCATTGCAGGCCGGCGTGGGTCAGCAAGGATCGCCTCCTTGTCGGGCTGTGTCGGCGGCGCGGTCGCGGTTTCAACGACGACGGGCGTTTCCCAGGTTGCTCCGTGATCACGCGAGACGGTCACCACGATGTCGCGTGCAATCCCGGCGGTCGTGGCCGGACGCGTACCGAGGACCGCATCATAGATGACGCCATCTTGTCCGATCGACACCCAGGGGTCGCTGGTGCGGGCGTATCGCCCGCCGGCACAGGTGAGCAAGCTCGGCAGCGGCGATCGGCTCCAGGTTCCGCCTCCGTCATGGCTGACAGCTACGACGGTGCCGGATGGATTCTCTAACCAGCTCGCGATCACCTGTCGCGGATCATTAGGATCTGCCGCGAGGGATGGCTCAGCGGGACGAATTTCTGACGCAGACTCCCGGGCGCAAGCCGCTGCCACCGATACCGCGCCGCTGATGATGCGCGGCGGCGGCAAGCTCGGCTCATTCGCCTTTTGGGCACTTTCGCAGCCGGTAACCAGGATGAGCGTCCCCAGTGCGGCCGTTACCCGGGCACGCATAGGCGTGCATGTTAAGTGACGAGCCTAGGCGGTCAGGCGCCAGCTCGGCGGCAGCTGCCGCCCGCTACCGGACTGGACACAGGAGGCCAGCAGCGCGTCCATGCGGGCGTAGTCCAATGGTTTGGAGAAAAAGAATCCCTGGCCTGCGTGACAGCCCATGGCGTTGAGCGCGGCCAGCTGCTCCTGTCGCTCGATCCCCTCCGCGATCGTCATCAGCCCCAGGGTGTTGGCGAGCCCGATGACGGCGCGGAGAATGGCGCCGTCCGCCAGGCCGCTCCCGATTCCGGCTACGAACGACCCATCCATCTTCAGGATGTCAACCGGGAAGTCCCTCAGGTGCCCGAGTGACGAGTAACCGGTGCCAAAGTCGTCGAGCGCCAGGCGAAATCCCAGGCTGCGAAGCTCCTGCAGGGTGCGGGCTACCGGCTCGGTGTCCGCCATCAGCACGCTCTCCGTCAGCTCGAGGATCAGCGACTGCGGTTCCAGGCCGGCGGCGTCCACGGCGTCGATCACCTCCTTGATCACATCGGAGCGCTGCAGCTGCCGGCCGGACAGGTTGACGCTCACCTGGATCGCCATCGCCGGCGTGGAGGGGTAACGAACCTGCCAGCGGCGCCCATCACGCGCCGCCTGTTGCATCACCCAGCGACCCAGCTCGACGATCATTCCGCTCTGTTCCGCGATGGTGATGAAATCGGCCGGGTTGAGAAGACCGCGTCGAGGATGGTTCCAGCGCACCAGCGCCTCGACGCTGTGGATGGCGCCTGACTCGAGGATCACGACCGGCTGGTAATGCAGCACGAATTGCTTCTCCTGCAGCGCCACCTCCATGTCGTGCTGCAACTCCATCCGGTCGACGGCGGCCTTCGCCAGCGATGCCTCGTACTCGACGTAACGCGCCTTACCTTTCGACTTCGCGATGTACATCGCGACATCCGCGTTGCGGATCAGCTCCTCCGCAGCCTCCTGGCCTGAGACCAACCCGGCGATCCCGATGCTGGCCTGCATCGAAATTTCCTTACCACCGATGGCAAAGGGCGGCGCGAGCTGCCGGGTGATCCGTTCCGCCACACGGGCGGCGATCTGCTCGTCCTCCATGTTGTTCAGCAGCACGGCGAACTCGTCGCCGCCGAGACGGGCGACGGTATCGCCCGGTCGGAGCGTGGAGGCGATCCGGGCGCCGACCGCGGCCAGCAGCTGGTCGCCGACGTCGTGGCCCATCGTGTCGTTGACCGTCTTGAAATCGTCGAGGTCGAGGAAGAGCACGGCGATCCGTCGTTCGGTGTCCTTCTGCAGCGCATGATCCAGGTGGATCCGGAAGGCGGCCCGGTTCGGCAGGTTCGTCAGCGAGTCGTGAAAGGCCTGATGGGTGAGCTTGTCTTCGAGTGCCTTTCGCTCGCTGACGTCGCGCGTATTCAGGACCAGACCACGCACCGCCGGCAGCTCCAGTAGATTCGTGATCGTGACCTCGGCGGGACAGTACGATTCGTCCGCCCGCCGCAGGCGACCTTCGATGGCGATCGGCGGTCCAACGATGTTGATGGCCTCCTCGATTTTGCGGAGCATCTGGGTATGGTCCTCCGGGTGCACGAGATCCCCGAAGGGCTTACCGACCAGTTCGGCTTCCGTGTATCCGAGGATCCGTTCGACGGATGCGCTTTGATAGCGAATAATCCCGTCGCGCCCGATCAGGGTGATGACGTCGGACGAGTTTTGCACCAGCGAGCGGAAATGCTCCTGGCCTTTGGTCAGTTGGGCCGCGTTGGCTTCCAGCTGGCGGTTGAGGGCCAGGTTGTCACTGAGCGTCAGGAACTGGCGGATGATGACCAGGACGATGATGGCGAGCAGGCTCCAGAACACGACGGGATCCAGCTCGCCGGGCTGCGCCTCCTGGATAGCCGCAACCAACGCCCCCGCGACCACCGGGACGTATGGGAGCAGCAAGCCGAGCCGGTCGGGCCGGGCGTCGGCGGTCGCGCTCAGCGCCGGGGTCGCGGCGGCCCGCAGTGCCGCAATCGCGATCAGCAGGTAGCCGGCCACCCAGCCGGCGTCGATCACGTTGCCGGCGCCGTACTGGTTGGTGGTCGTGAGATAGGCGAAACCGCTGTCGGCCAGCAGGTTGGCGGCCAGCCCGGCGGCGAGCAGGAAGAGGGGAAGCCGGGTGGCCCGCGGAGCCCGTGCGGCAAGGATGATCACCATGGTGGCGATCACCACGTCACCGGCCGGATAGGCGAGGCCGATGAGCGTGGCCAGCAGTCCGCCGTCGCTGGCCCGATACATGGCGCCCAGGATGGTGGTCCAGCTGATGATCAGGAGGGACCCGGCAATGAGCAGCCCGTCCAGGATGGTGCGGGCGAGCGACACAGCCCGCGATGGTGCCGAGGGGAAGAACAGGACGGCCGCGATGGCAAAGGGGACGGCCATCAGGTACCCGAAATCCGCCAGCGACGGGAACGGGACCTGCTGGCCTTTGATCAGTTCGTAGTACGACCAGGCCACCTCCCCGGCAGCCCAGGCAGCGGCCGAGAGGCTCATCAGGGCCCAGGCGGCGCGGGTGCGGCCTCGATGGCGAACCGCGGTGAATGCGCAGGCCCCGGCGGCCACGAAGGCGATCACGAACTCGCCGATATCGTCGATGCGTTGGGTGGTGGTGCTGCCGCCCCAGGTGAACAGCAGCCAGGCGGCGAAGAACAAGCAAAAGACGGCCCATCCGATGAGCACGATCAAGAGACGGCGGTTGCTTGCCATGTTCGGTTTGGTCGAGCTATAGAGTCAACCAGCCGCCTCTAGATTCCTGAATCGCTTGCGCCGCTCGTTAATCGGACTGCGACACTCCCGTTTCCGATGGAGCATCCCCTCCCCCGCGCGCGCGGGGGAGGGTCAAGGTGGGAGCGCCTAGCGCCCGGCCTCCCCTACCGTCACCTGGAACTCCTTGAGCTCGCCGGCCCTGACGACCTTGACGGTTGGCGTGGCGCCGACCTTGATCTTCCGAAGCCCCGCATACAGGTCCTCCAGGCTCTTGGTGACGGTGCCGTCCAGGGCAACCAGCGTGTCGCCCTGCATCAGCCCGGCCTGGTCGGCCGGACTCTTTGGCTCGACCGCGACGATCAGCAGGCCACTGTCCTGATTGACCCGAGCCTTGACGGCGTCGGGCAACGGCACTTCCTGGGTGCCGATCCCGAGATAGGGCCGCTTGATGCGTCCCTCGGAGCGCAGGCTGGCCACCACCCGCTCGGCGACATCCATCGCGATCGCCCGTCCGTCGCCGCGGCCGAAAACCCAGCTGTTCATGCCGACCGCGCGGCCGTCGACATCGACGAGCGGACCGCCGCTGAAACCCGGGTAGAGCGGCGCGTTGGTCTGGATCAGGTGCTCGATCTCGCTCCCGCGCCATCCGCGCCAGGACGAGGAGACGGCGCTGATGGTGCCGAACGTCGCCTTGAGGTTGCCCGGCCGGCCGATCGCGAGGACGATCTGGCCCGGCTTCAGGTCATCCACCTTCGCGCGCGACATCGCTGGGGCCGAGAGACCCTCGACTGCTGCTCTTGTCGTCGACGAACACCTCGATATCTTCCTCCTGCTCGACGACGTGGTTGGCGGTCAGGACGAGGCCGCTGTCCCAAACGATGCCGGTGCCCGCCCGGCCGCGGCGCGCGTCGACCCGAACCACGCTCTTGCTCGCCTTCTCGACGAGCTCTTCGATATCCTTCGAGAGATCTTTCAGTGTTGCCATGAGAGTGTTGCTCCTTTAAATCTGGACTGCCTCTCACGGTACGGCCGCCGCCGGGCGCCTGACTTCAGCCGGACGGCCGGGCCGCTACCCGGACGTTCGGTGAGGGCCCCCACCCCGACGAACGGCTAGGGGGTCAGCCGCTCGGCCAGGTACTTGACGGCGATTGGATACCGGTACTCGATCGCGTCGTGGGTCGCGTCGAAGAGCTCGAAGAAGACGTCGGTGACCCCGATCGCCTCGAGGGCGCGGCGAAAGGCTTCCGCGCCAAGGTCGAGGAAATACTGGTCGCGCTTACCGGCGTCGATGTAAATCGCCCGCATCTTCCGTAACGCATCGGCGTGCCGCGGCACCATCCGCACCGGGTCCCAGTGCAACCACCGTTCCCAAACCTCCGCGACGTGCTGGCCGGTCGCGGGGTCATAGGGCAGGCGCACGGTGCCGTCCTCGTCGGTCGAGTAGCAGGCAGCCATGCACCAGTCGTTGAGCAGCTCAGCGTCGCCCTCCTTGGTGAAAGCGGTGCGGCTGCGGAAGTCTTTCCAGAACTCGTCGAAAGAGCCGTGATACTGGTCCCGCAAGGTGCGAACCGACTTGGGAAAGTCGTGCGCGTAGCAGAGCTCGAAGAGCGCATCCCCGGCGTGGGTGGCCAGTCCACCGAACAGATCCGGCCGCAGCATCGGCGTGATCATGGCGCCGTAGCCGCCGCTCGATTTTCCGGTGATACCGCGGTGTCGCGCCTGCGGCAGCGTTCGGTAGCGGGCGTCGACCCAGGGGACGATCTCATCGCACAGGTAGGTGTGATATTTGCCGGTGCCGGGCGAGTCGAGGTACTGGCTCCCGCCTAATGAGGTCCAGCAATCGACATAGATAAGGATGCAGGGCGGCGCCCCGCCGGCGGCGAACTGGGCGTCGGCCAGCTCCGGGAAGTTGCGCCGGAAGCTCGGGCGGTTTCGCCACATGTCGACCTGGCCGGTCAGCCCCATGATCACGTAGATGCTCGGATAGCGGCGCTGCGGCTCGGCATCGTAACCGGGCGGCAGGTAGACCCAGAGCGGCCGTTGATGCGGGTCGCCGAGCCGGTTGCCTTTCAGGACCTCGCTCTCGAAGAGATGTTCGTCGTAGCGTCCCTTCGGCTCGAAGAACCATGGCGGCAGATCCGGCACGATGCGACTATAGGGTGTGGCGTTGCAGCGCTGCGGCTGGGCCGAAGGCGACCCATTGATGCTCGAGTACCACGACCGCGAGTGGGGTGTGCCGGTGCACGACGATCGCCTGCTGTTCGAATTTCTGGTTCTCGAGGGCGCCCAGGCCGGGCTCAGCTGGATGACGATCTTGCGGAAGCGCGAGGCCTACCGCGCGGCGTTCAAGGACTTCGACCCGGCGGCCGTCGGGCGA
>VBGO01000421.1 GCA_005882525.1 Chloroflexota bacterium | reverse complement strand
CGCGCCGAGCAAGGCCAGGTCATCGACGATGTCCGCGGTCCCCAGGATGCCATCGACGCCTGGACGCTGCAGCGCGGTCAGCAGCCGGCGCAGCAGCTCGCCGCGGTCCGCCATCGCCATCGGGTCGGCGCCGGCCTTGAGCACGCCGCGCGCGGGGTGGTCGGCGGCCACCAGGAAAAGCGAGCCACGCTGCATCATCGGTCGGCGCCTTCGGTTCGCCAGCGCCTTCTGGACGGCATCTGGATCGGTCGCTCGAATCCTGGTCAGGCGGGCGAGAAGCTCTTCGGCGGCGACGCTCACGTCCTCGAGTCTGCCACGACGCTAATCTCGAAGGAGTAGCGGTCGGCCGGGTACACGTGCGACCCGTATTCGACCGGCTGGCCGGCGTCGTTGTAGCTGATCCGCCGCATGGAGAGCAGCGGCGCACCGGCCGGCACCTTTAGCAAGCGCGCCTCCCTCCGCTGCGCGCTGCGTGCGCCAATCGTCTGCGACGCCAGGCTCAGGTGGATCCCGCTCTGCCGTAGCAGCCGGTAGAAACCGGTGGACTTGAGGCCCGCTTCGGTCACCACCTCCTCGAGCGCCATCGGCACGAAGTTGCGCATCAGCGCGATCGGCTGCTCGCTGGCAAGCCGCAGGCGTTCGAAATGCAGCACCCGCGTCCCCCTGGTCAGCTGCAGGCTGCTCGCCACCTCGGCCGGTGCCGGCACGACTTCATGCGCCAGCAACCGGGTGGTCGGCGTCTGCCCAGCCTCGGCCAGGTCATCGTAGAGGCTGCTGAGGCGCACCGGCCGGCGCACCCGAACCGGCACGACCAGCGTCCCGATTCCATGGCGGCGGATGACCAAACCTCTGTTCGCCAGCAACGCGATGGCACGACGCACGGTGGGCCGGCTCACTCGCAGTTGCCGGGCGAGCTCGATCTCGTTATCGAGGTGCGAACCGGACGAGAGGCGCCCTTGCCGGATGGCCGTTTCCATGTTCTGGGCGAGTTGGTAGTAGAGCGGCACCGGGCTGGCCCGGTCGAGCACGGCGTCCGTCAGTCCCCTCCGGGCCCCCATCTCCCTCACCCCCTGCGGCCTCGAGCCACAGAAGCAGTTGTCATGACGACCTGACCTCAATACTATAGTGAGGTTCGGCACAAGGGTGGGCCTCGAAAACCTCAGAGGAGGAAAGGGAATGCAGCGAATTAGCCGGCGTGAATTTGTCAAACGCACGGCCGTCACGGGGGCGGCGTTCACCTCGCTCCCCGCAATCCTGGCGGCCTGCGGAACGACCAGCGGCGGGGGCTCCAACAAGCCGTCCAAGCTGGTCATCGCCGCGGTCCAGGGAAACGAGGACGGTCCACTGAAGAAAGTCGCGCCGAAGTACAAGTCGGAGACCGGGATCGACATCCAGATCGTCGAGTTCCCCTATCCGCAGCTGTTCGAGAAATTGGTCACGACCTTCCAGGCCAACGGTTCGTCCTATGACCTGTGCATGATGGACGATCCCTGGATGCCCAAATTCGGCACGATGAATGCGCTCCAGCCGCTCGACTCCAATTTCGGCTTCACGCGGGATTCGGACATTCCGGCCGTCGTCTATGACGTCGGAACCTGGCCGCCGCCGCACGGACCGGTGCCGCCCACCGAACAGAGCAAGTCGAAGCATCTCTACGGCATCACGATCGTTGGCAACGTCGAGATGTTCATGTACCGCAGCGACAAGTCGGGCGCGCCGAAGACATGGGATGAGGTCCTGGCCAATGCGGCCAAGTACAACGCGCCCAACTTTTATGGCTACGTTATTCGCGGCCTGGCGACCAACCCGGTCAGCAGCGACTCGCTGCCGATCCTGTGGTCGTTCGGCGGCAACATCTTCGACGACCAGTGGAAGGTTCAGCTCGATTCGACCGCGTCGATCGATGCCGTGACGTTCCTGACCCGGAGCCTGAAGAAGTACGCGCAGCCCGGACCGGAGAGCACCGACGCCGCCGACCGGTCGAAGCTGATGGCGACGGGCAAGGCGTACCAATCGACGGTCTGGCCCGGTGAGATCACCGGCATCGTCGAAGATCCGACCGTCTCCCAGGTGAAAGGCAAGGTCGCCTACATCCCGATCCCGCAGGGCGCGAGTGGCAAGGGCCTCGGCATGATGGGTAACTGGCTGCTCGGCATCCCCAAGGGTTCGAAGAACGGCTCCGCGGCCGCCGACTTCATCAAGTGGATGATCAAGACTGACAACATGCGCAACTACGTCGCCCAGGGCGGCATCCCGATCCGGTCGAGCATCCTCAACGATGCCTCGCTGACCTCGGCGAACCC
>VBGO01000417.1 GCA_005882525.1 Chloroflexota bacterium | reverse complement strand
AGAGCGCGGGAGCCCGGCTCGGCTCTCGGCACGCTCCAGACGCGCTTCCCGAAAAAGCCAGCCGGATACTCGTACGCCTCAACCTGCACGTCCTGGGGAAGCGCGAGCGTGACCGCTCCCGTCTCCGCGGGATTCGTCAGGACGCGCATCGCCTGCAGCGCCGACGGCATCAGTTGCTCGGGGCGGGAGATCCGATCCCAGAACCGAGAGACCGGTTGGAAGCAGTCGTTCACCGACGCGTCGCCCCGCCAGGGCACCTCGAGCTGCTGCAGGACGGGGTCCACCGGGCGCGAGGCGAAGACGTCGCCCGGCAGCAGCAGGACCGGCAGCCGGTTGATGGTGGCCAGCGCCGCGCCGGTGACCATGTTGGTGGCGCCCGGTCCGATCGAGCTGGTGCAGGCCATCGCTGCCAGCCGGTTTCGCATCCGCGCGAAGCCGACGGCGGCGTGCACCATCGACTGTTCGTTACGCGCCTGGTAGTAGGTGAGCAGGTCGGGACGTTCGAAGAGCGCCTCACCAACACCGGCC
Source organism: Chloroflexota bacterium (assembly GCA_005882525.1). Lineage (GTDB taxonomy): Bacteria > Chloroflexota > Dormibacteria > CF-121 > CF-121 > CF-13. The sequence goes on along the minus strand of VBGO01000417.1, from coordinate 515 downwards.
ACGTTGCCGTGGCCGAAGATGCCGAAGCAGCCGTTGACGAACCGCTGCTCCACGCCATCGCGCTCCGCGAACTGCGCCGCCAGGAATCGCACCAGCGCCTGCGCCATCGTCAACCGAATGGTCGTCGTCATCCCTTTCCCTTCTCGGCCACGATGGCGGCGGCGGCATCGACCGCGCGCGCCACGTCCCCATCCCGCGGATAGAGGAGAGTCCGCCCGGCGACCAGGCCATGCACCTGCGGGATCGCCATCGCGCGCCGCCAGCTCGTAAACGTCGCCTGCGGATCCTCGCCGGGGTCGCCGCCGAGCAACAGCGTCGGCAGGCTGGTCGCGCGCAGCACGCGCTCCAGGTCGTCGACCACGGGCAGCTTGAGCCAGGTATAGGCGGACGTGGTCCCCAGACCCGAGACGATCGTGATCGCATGGATCAGCGAGTCGGCGTCGGCCCGGTTGCGCACCCGGCCGTCGTCGACCTCGCTGGCAAACACCTCGATCATCGCCGGCAGCTTGCGGGCT
>VBGO01000416.1 GCA_005882525.1 Chloroflexota bacterium | reverse complement strand
ACGTTAGCCGTCAGGAGTCCCGGCCAGACTGGCATCGCCGGCCTGGATCGCCCGGACGTAGCCAGGCGAGGGGAAGGGAGGACCCATGAAGGATTAGAGAATCTGAGCCAAGAAACCGGACAAACTGCTTGACGACGGCCTGTCATTGGCGGTAGCGTTTGAGCCGAGGGGCGAGGGTTCAACGTTTCTCGGGGCCGGCCCCGAGTTCAAGGGAAGGAGAGATCAATGCGGTTAACGTCGTCTGTTTCCCGTATTGCAGCCACCTGCGGCGCGGTCGGTATTTCGGTTCTTTCGGGCCTCGGCGGAGTTGGGGCCGCGGCCACGCCGGCCTTCGCGGCCGGCCCGACCCAGAATTACCTGGTCGTCTTCAAGGCATCGCAAATCCCGCCCGGGCAAGCCGCCAAGTTCGCCAGGGCCGGGGGAAAGCTGATCACCACCTACGACCAGATCGGCGTCGCCCTAGCCAGTTCCAATAACGTCAATTTCCGTGGCGCGGTGATCACCGATCCGAACGTCGATGACGTCGCCTCGACGGCCGGCCTGGGCTACAAGCTGCCGAACCTCAATACAGGCTCCGACAGCACTCAGCGAACGGCGCCGACCACGTCAAGACCCCCCAGGCGCACGCCATCACGGGCGGCAGCCCGGCGGTGCTGGTTGGTGACATCGACACCGGTGTCGACTTCAACCATCCCGACCTCAAGGCGAATCTGGACGTGGCCAAGAGCGCGAACTGCGTGAGCGGCGTTCCCGTCGCGGGTCTGGCGGCGCAGGACGACGCCGGCCACGGCACGCACACCGCCGGAACCATCGCGGCGGCGGCCAACGGTATCGGCATCGTCGGCGTGGCGCCGAACGTTCGCCTCGCCGCCATCAAGGCTGGCAACGCGGACGGCTTCTTCTTCCCTGAGGCGGTCATCTGCGCCTTCATGTGGGCTGGGAACCATCACATGGACGTGACCAACAACAGCTACTTCGCCGATCCGTACCTGTTCAACTGCCGCAACGACGCCACCCAGCGGGCGATCTGGAAGGCCGAGGACCGCGCGATTCGTTTCGCCATGCAGCAGGGCGTCAGCGTGGTCGCCGCTGAGGGCAATGAGAGCGATGACCTGACGCATCCGACGCAGGATGTCACGAGTCCCGACAACGGGACGGCGGTGAAGCGGCCGGTGACCAACGCCTGCGTCGTGATCCCGGTCGAGATCCCGGGCGTCGTCGGTGTCACGGCCGATGGCAACCAGCGCCAGAATCCGGCCGATCCGAACAGCGGCTACCTGAAGTCGTTCTACTCGAGCTATGGCATGGGCGTCACCCAGGTGGTCGCGCCCGGCGGTGACAGCCGGTGGGGCCGCACCGCGGAAGCGGTGAATGGGCGCGTCCTGTCGACCTGGCCGGCGGCGTTGGCGGGCGACTGCTTGCGACCCGTCAGCGAAACCGGCACCGATCCGAACGAGCCGGTGGTGGTGTGGTACTGCTACCTGCAGGGGACCTCGATGGCATCGCCGCACGCCGTCGGTGTCGAGGCGCTGATCATCAGCCAGTTCGGCAAGATGAAGCCGGGCCAGGTCACGGCCCTCCTCGATCAGACCGCCGATCCGCAGCCATGCCCTGCCTCGCTGCCGGGCCCGACGCCGTTCTCAATGGGCATGTCGTACAGCGACATCCGCTCGGTTAGCAACGACGCGCCGCAGGTGTGCCGGGGCGGCATCGGCTATAACGCCTGGTACGGCCACGGGCAAGTCAACG
>VBGO01000415.1 GCA_005882525.1 Chloroflexota bacterium | reverse complement strand
GCGCCAGGCCGGCTTGCGCAGGTGCAGCGAGGCGTAAGGAACGTCCAGGATCTCGGCGGTCGCGTGGGCGACGGCTCGCAGGAGGTTGTCGGTGCCGACCGTGACCGCAGTGAGGGCCTGGGAGATCTTCTCCAGGGCGATGATCGCCTGGTCGAGGCGGTGTGCCTGCAGCTCGGTCTTGCGGCGAAGATCCGCGTTCTCGATCATCAGCGCCATTTCCGTTCCGATCGTCTGCAGCAGGTCGACATCCTGTTGCGGCAGGCTGTAGCCGGCCGCCATCCCCGCCACCAGGAACCCGGCGTTACGTTCGGCGCGAACCAGTGGGACGACGAGGGCCTGTTGGACCCCGGCGACCTCGGCGAAGAGCCGCAGGCAGCGCCGGGGATCGGTGGACAGTTTGGTGGCGGTTTCGACGCCGATCGTGGACGCGTTGGCAAACCCCTCGGCGAGCTTGACCGGGCTCAGCCGGGCCAGTTGGGTGGCGGCCTTGCCCGCCAGGCCCACGACGGCCCGGACCTCGAGCCCGTTGGCGTCGTTGCGAGCCAGCAAGAGGGCCGTTTCCAGGCCAAGCGCCTTGAGGCTGACGCCGAGAATGGCCTCGGCCATCGTCCCTGGCTCGGTCTGCTTGCCCAGGCCCTGACTGGTCTGGGACAGGGCGGCGAGCCGCCGCATTTGCTCGTTCAGCGATCGTGTCCGCTCCTGGAGGTCCTGCGTCATCGTGTTGAAGGCGCTCGCCAGCTCCCCGAGCTCGTCGCGGCGCTTGACGTCAAGCCGGATGGCGAGGTCGCCACGGGCGACGGCCTGGGTCCCGGTCACCAGCGCCTCGATCGGACGGGTGAGACGCAAGGCCATCAGATACCCGATCAGGAGGAGGACCAGGACGACCCCGGTGAAAAGCGCGGTCATCTGGAAGGCCGAGTGGAGCCCGGCCTCGATCACGCTCCGCCTCGAGACGGCCACCGCGAGGTACCCCTCGGCGCGCTGCCGCAGATAGAAGTTCGTGAACTGGAATTCGTATTCCTGGCCCTTGATCGTCAGGCTGCGAGTGGCGGCGCGACCCGGTGAAGCCAGGGCCAGGTAGGAGCGCAGTTGCGCGTCGATGAGGCCGCTCGCCACTCCCGCGATGGTGCTGCCCAGTGGCCGGCCGGTGGTATCGATGAGCACGATCTCCGATTCGGACTTGCTTTGCATCTCGCTGAGCGCGGCGCTCAGCGGGGTCTCCACCAGCACCCCGCCGACAATGCGGTCGCCCAGCAGCACCGGTCCGGCCGCCGCTAATGTCACGGGTGGCGAGCCACGGTATCCGATGTACTTGTCGCCGAGCGAGTCGTACTGGCCCTTGAGGATCGGCTGGACCATGGCCTCGGCCGAGAGGTCGGTCCCGCTGCCGAACACGAGACCGCCCGCGTTGGTGGCATCCGGCTGACTCACTTCCAGGATGGTGTGCCCCCGGGCGTCGAAGACCATCACGGTGCCCAGCCGGTTGTTGACCTCGAGCGGGATGAGGAGCTGACGGAGGACGGCGGCGTCGCCGGCGCGGACGGCCTGGTCGACGCCCTCGGTGTTGGCGATCAGCCGGATGGCCGCAACCTGGCGGCCCTGCAGCTTGACGGCGGCATCCAGGGCGGCGTCCTCGGAGTGGACGAGCTGGTCGGCGATGCGGTTTTCGAGCGAGGTCGCCACCAGGTTGGTTGTCAGATAGGTGCCAACCACGCCCAGGATCAGCATCAACAGCAGAAAGGGCAGGATGATCTGGGTGCGGATCTTCAGGGTAGGCATCGTCAGACGGCGGGGAGCCCGTGGCCTAGCCAACACAGTTCCAACTCTGGGCCGGGACAGAGTAGGCGGGATTGACGAAGACCAACTGGTCAGAGCCGCTGTGCTGCGGTGTAAAGGTGTCCGCCGCCACCGGATGCGCGCTCGTGTCACCGGCGGCAACCCGGATCGGCGCCTCAGGGACGACGGTCCGGTTGCCCTGGTTGTCCACGCGTATCCAGGAGTAGAAGACCCAGCCGCCGGCGCCGTTGGTCGTGAAGCTGCCGGTGGCCGTTTCCGTGGCTGACACGATGGCAAATGCCGGTTTTGGCGTCGGGGTCGGGGTCGGCGTGGCCGTGGGTGTCGGCGTCGGCGACGGGGCCGGGGTCGCCGTCGGCGTCGGGGCCGGGGTCGGCGTGGCCGACGCGGCCGGGGTCGCCGTCGGCGTCGGGGCCGGGGTCGGCGTGGCCGACGCGGCCGGGGTCGGCGTCGGCTGGGGCGCGGGCGACGGCGACGATGGCGGAACCGGCAGCTGGGGCCCCGGCGTGGGCGGGGTCACCGGACGGGTTGCCGGTGGAACGCGCATCGCGACCGCCGGCGGCGCCACCAGGGCGAGGGTGGGCGGCACGGCGAGGGTGCCGGCGGTGATCCCGTCGCGAGCCTGGTCGCGGAGCGCTTCGGCGACCACGGCGTTCTTGAGTGGTTTGGTCTGTAGGCCGGCATCGAGTCGGAGGTCCGCCGCGAGATCCGGAACCTGCACCCAGGCCAGGCTGTCCACCGGCCGCAGGGCGACGAGCGCGACCAGGCCGAAGAGCATGACGACACCCACCGAAAGCCCGAAAAAGGCTGCGAGCGCGCGTCGTCCGTTCGAATGGGCACCCATCGCAACCTCGATGCTAGGCAGACGAAGTTACGGCGCCCGTTTCCCCGCCGGCGGTGCCGAGCCGCCGTGTGACGAAGTGGTAACGATCCTGGCTAGCTCCTGGCCAGGTTTCCTTCTCGAGCCACCGTGTGGACATCCTTGACGGTCTCGAGGCGCTCCATCAAGCGGCTCAGCTGGGTCAGG
>VBGO01000414.1 GCA_005882525.1 Chloroflexota bacterium | reverse complement strand
GTCCATGTGGTTCGACGCGCTTGGGAATCGGCTACCGACTCCGCTCTTTCCCGGCTTCGATACGCTCGGCACGCTCGAGCATTTGACAAAGACCGGGTTTGATTATTCGTGGTTCGCGCTAACGCAGCGGATCATCAAACGCGAGTTTGCCCTGTCCGGGTCCGAACAGAATCCGGACCTGACGAACAAGGACATTGGCCTGCTGCTGCAGCGGGTGGTCTCGAAGTCCGGTCCGGCGCCGGTCGAAGCCTTCAAGGAACACGGCGCCGACTTCGTCGTCGCGAGTAACCTCACCGACCTGGTTCAGGGGATGAACGCGCTCACTGACGCGCCTCGCCTCGATCCCGTCAAGTTGGAGCGCGAAATTACGGCCCGCGACCGGGAGGTCGATAACGGCTTGACTCAAGACCAGCAGATCCTCGCGATTCGGGCGGCGCGGCGCTACCTCGGCGACCGGCTGATCCGGGTCGCCAAGCCGCATCGACTCCTGGATCCGGCGGCCGGCCCGCTGATCGCCGTTCGTCTGCGAATCCTCACCCGCAAGACCCTGGGCGGCCTTCAAACCGACCTGTCCGGCCGGGTCCTGAGGGCTGACGGGATGCCGCTGCCGGGCCTCTATGCGGCGGGAGAAGTTGCCGGCTTCGGCGGTGGAGGAATGCACGGCTACCGCTCGCTGGAGGGCACCTTCCTTGGCGGCTGCCTGTTCTCAGGCCGGATCGCCGGCCGCGCCGTCGCGGCAGCTCTGGCCTGATCGGCCGAGCTCAGGACCTCGTGGCGGGCTGCGGGTCTCCCCCGATTCTCGTGAGCTCCTCGTCGCGCTGCGAAAATAGCGCCGTGCGCAAGTCGCGCAGTGCCTGGACCGCGTCGCCGCTAAAGGCTGGTCCGTGCATGCACGCCAGGACGCCGGGCCGCAACGCTTCCAACCGGTCGAATACACGGGCGGTGTGCTGGCTCACCGGGATGTAGGTGGGCAATTGTTTGTGCGAGGCCATCGTCCGCTCCACCATGTCGCCGCTGGTGATGGACGTTTTCTCGCCGAGCTGGGTGAACAGGTCGCTCGCCATCAGGGTGCCCGTTGTCTCCTCGAACGCCAGGATGGCGTCCCAGCAATGGGGGACCTGCGGCGTGATCAGGAAGCGCAATTGATGCCGTCCCAGATCGAGCACCTCGCCGTCGCCAATCATCTTGGCCGGACGGATGGCGAAGTCGTTGACATTGACCGTCACGCCCAGCTCACTGTGGACCGCCTCGGCCTGCGGGGCGATCTGGAGAAATTCGTTGAGGGCCCCGGACTCGTCGGCTTCCAGGTGCGACCATGAGATGTATCGCAACCGCGTGGGATCCATCACCTGCCGGACCGCTTCGAGGGTCAGGGGGAAGAGCAGCCGCTGCCCGGTATGAAACAGGAGCGGCTTCTCATCCGCGATCAGGAATTGGTTAAAGGTGATGTTGGCTTCCGGGATGAAGGTGGCGATCCGGAAGATACCGTCAGCGATCTCGTGTACGTCAGCCATGCTGTTTCCCTCCTAGCGAGTTGGTGGTCGTCCCGTCAACCAGGTCGTGCGCATGTCTTGGGCGGCGGTCGCCTAGAGGACGAGAGCCATCGG
>VBGO01000413.1 GCA_005882525.1 Chloroflexota bacterium | reverse complement strand
CAGCCCATGCCCAGGGTTCGCGCGCGCGACACTCCCTGCGCGTCCAGCGGGACTACGAAGCAGCTCACGCCCGCCGAGCGCGTAGAACCAGGCGCGCGGGCGTAGACGAGCGCGGCGGCGGCGTTCATCGCCCAGGAGATCGCGGTCTTCTCACCGGTGATGCGCCAGCCGTTTGGCGCCGGCTCCGCGATCGTGCGCAGCGCGGCCGCATCCGAGCCCGAGCCCGGCTCGGTGAGCGCGATGGCCACGGTGCACTCGCCGCGGATGAGCGGCGCGAGGTACTCCTGCCTCACCGTTTCCGAGCCGCGCGCGAGCTGCGAGCCGACGAGGCCCACCTGCACCGGGGCGGAGGCGACGTTGACGTCCCCTTCGGCCAACGCTTCGGTCGCCAGCCCAAGGAGGATCGGGTCCTCGGCGCCGGAGCCGCCGTACTCCTCCGGCAGCCCGATGCCGAGCACTCCCATCGAGGCCAGGCGGCGCTGGACGTCCCAGGGGAAGTCGGTGCTGCTCGCGCGGTCGCGGTAGCCAGGCAGGAGCGTGTCGTGCGCGAAGCGCTCGAGGGTCAGGCGGAAGTCCTTCTGCTCCTCGGTAAACGCGAACGAGATCATGCCGGCTGGCTCGCGCGGATCGCTTCGACGAACATCTTCAGCTCGTCGCCGAGGTGTCTCGGCACGATCGCGCCGTCGCGGTCAAGGATCTCGTCGAGGCGGTCGCGCACCGACTCCGCGGACAGATCGGGCTCGGTGATCCCGCGCGTGACCGACGTGACCACCGCCGAGACGTGCCCGCCACCGACGGACAGGACCTGCCCGGTGATCCGGCATTCGCGGTGGCACAGATAGGCCACGACCGGAGAGACCTGCTCGGGTGCGAGCAGCTCGCCGTTCTCGCCGAGCAGCTCCTGCGTCATGCGCGTCGAGGCCATTGGCGAGATGGCGTTGACGTTGATGCCGACCTTGCGACCTTCGACCGCGAGCGACCGGGTCAGCCCAACCAGCCCGGCCTTCGCGGCGCCGTAATTGGCCTGTCCGAAATTGCCGAAAAGGCCGGAGGCCGACGTGGTGTTCACGACCCGCCCGTAGCCGGCGGCGCGCAGGTGGCGCCACGCGGGGCGGCTCACGTTGAACGCGCCGGTGAGGTGGACGAGAAATACCGCCTCGACCAGGTCGGGCGTGAGGTTGTGGAACGCTTTGTCGCGCAGGATGCCCGCGTTGTTGACCACGATCGCGAGGCTGCCGAACTCGTCCAGCGCGTGCTGGACGATGCGCTCCCCTCCCTCGGCAGTGGCGATGTTGTCGTGGTTGGCGATCGCGGTGCCGCCGGCGGCGTTGATCTCCTCGACCACGGTCGCGGCCGGCTCGGAATCGCCGGCCAGGTCGTTGACGACGACGCGAGCGCCGCGCCGCGCAAGCTCGAGGGCGTGGCAGCGGCCGAGCCCACGGCCCGCGCCGGTGACGATCGCAACGTCACCGTCGAAGGTCAGCACGTCAGACCATCGTGAACCCGCCGCTGACGCTGAGGACCTGGCCGGTGATCCACGAGCACAGTGGCGAGGCGAAGAAGAGCACCGCGTTGGCGATGTCCTGCGGCTCGCCGATGCGGCCCATGGGATAGGCTCGGGCGAGCTTCTCCGGTCCGCC
>VBGO01000412.1 GCA_005882525.1 Chloroflexota bacterium | reverse complement strand
TCTCGATGCGCGGTCGAGAAGTCGATGTCGATGTCCGGCGTGGTGGTCATCTCTTCATGCAGAAAGCGCTCGAACAGCAGGTTGTGCTCGATCGGATCGACCCGGGTGATCCCGAGCAGGTAGGCCACGATGCTGTCCGCCGCCGAGCCGCGCCCCTGGCCCGGGATGCCACGCGAGCGGGCGAACCGCATCAGGTCCCAGTTGATCAGGAAGAACTCGGAAAAGCCGGTCTTGTTGATGACGTCGAGCTCTTTCTGCAGGCGGGCCGCGACCTCGGAAGTGACCGGACGATATTTCTCCCGCACGGCGTCCTGGCAGAGCCGGTACAGAAAGGAGTAGGGCGTCTCGCCCGCGGGCACCGGGAACCCGGGAAAGCGCGCACTCACCAGGTCGAAGCTGAAGCGGCAGCGCCCCGCAATGTCCGCGGCCTGCGCCAGGCCCTGGTCGACGACCTGGCGCGGGTACCGGCTGAACACCTGGCGCAATTCGGCGCCGGACTTCAGATAGTGCTCGGCGTTCGGATGCAGGTAGCGCTGCGCCTCGTCGAGCGTGGTGCGATGACGAATCGCGGTGAGGACGTCGTGGAGCTTATGCCGATCAGGGGTCGCATAAAAGACTTCGTTGGTGATGACCAGCGGCGCCGCATACCGGTCGGCCAGCTCGAGCAGCCGCTGGTTCCGTGAGCGGTCGTCCGGCGCCAGGTGGTCGTGCAGCTCGATGAAGACCCGATCACGACCAAAGATCTCCTGGTAGAAGGGCAGCCGCTCTTTGGGATCGGCGACCAGTGCGGTCAGATGCCCGCTCAGGGGGGCCAGCTGATCGGCCGGCAAGCGCGCCACGCCTTTCGCATTGGGCATCTGCGCCATGCTGATCAACCGGCAGAGGCTCGTGTAACCGAGCTTGTCTTCGACGAGCAGCAGCAGCCTCTCTCCCCAGCGGTCATAGTCCACCCGGTCTTTCGGCGGCGTGGTCCCGTCGTCGATCGTCAGCTCGGTCCCGACGATCGGCTGGATCCCGGCTCGCTGCGCCGCGCCGAAGAACTTGACTGCGCCGTAGAAGCCGTTGCGGTCGGTGATGGCGAGCGCCGGCATCTCCAGGTCGCGGGCACGCGCCACCAGCTCGTCCGGATGCGAGGCGCCCTCCAGGAAGGAGTAGTTGGAGTGGCAGTGCAACTCGGCGTAGGCGCTAGTCATAGACGCGCTCGACAAACCATTCCGCATTGGCGCGGTTGCAATAGCACTCCAGCGCGAGGTCATCATCGATCAGCAGCCGCCAGTACTCGCGGGAGACCGGGCTGCGCCACCAGTCGCAGTCGATCCGCCAGCGGTTGAGCACCCGCGTCACCGGCTGCCAGCCGGCCGCCGACTCGAGGTGGGTCGGCACGCCATCCGCATCGACGCGCACTCGGACCGACCGGGCCGGTGCCAGCAGTTCGGTCATGCCGGTTTCCAGAGGATCCGATGGTCCGGTAGCGGCGCGGCATCGCTGCGGACCTCGGCACGCTGGACCAGGGACGGACCGTACTCCTCCTGGAGGCGCGCGACCGCATCGGCGATCGATTCCTTGAAGCCGTCGCGGCGGATCAGCAACCCCGGCTGGCGGACATGGGCGGGTTCGAGCCGGCCCGCGCGCAGCGTGATCCGTTCCAGCGGCGCAGCGATCGTCGATGCCGTCGAAGAGCTCGCCCGCGGTCGTCATCGGGTAGGCAAAGCGCACCTCGATCCTGATCGGCGGGGCGGCCTCCTGGTCGAGCCTGACCCGGATCGCTCGAGTGCCCAGGCCCTGGGCGAGCAGCGACGCACTGACTCGCTCGGCCAGCGCCCGGGCGATGAATTGCAGCGCCTCGGTGTTATCGACCGGCGGATCCAGTGGCTCGCTTGCCTCGATCCGGACGGCGGGACGCCAGGGCCGCAATCGACGCCGATCATCACCAAGCGCCAGGTCATAGACCTCGAGGGCTTTCGGGCCGAACTGGCGACGAAAGGCGGGCCGCGAGATTGTCTGGAGGCGGCCGATCGTCTTGAGCCCGAGGAGCTCGAGGTATTCGCGCAAGTCGTCGTCGAGTGGCAGGACATCGATCGAGTAGCGCGCCAGATAGGTCCGGGTCTGCGCTTGATCGACGATCACCGGGGACCCGACTGTCGCGTGGTCGGCCGCAACCTTACTGACGAACATCGACGACGCCACGCCGATCGTCGGCCTCACGCGAATGGCGTCGGCGATGGCACGGCTGATGGCGGCGAGCAATTGCGAACAGTCGGGCCAGCGCAGGGCCAGCCGGTCGAGACGGAGGAAGGCACAGCCAGGATCCTCTCCGGCAGCCACGTCGGGGGTGAAGTGGTGCAGGGTTGAGAGCAGGGACTGGCGGACCCTGGCTGTGGCCTCCTCGTCGACCGCCTGGAAGACCGCGTCCGGCGCAAACTGTTGAGCCTGGTTGAGACTCATTCCCTCGATCACACCCAGCGCGCGCGCTTCGGCTGATGCGGTTCTCACCGAGGCGCGCTCGTGCGCCAGCCCGCCGAGGACCAGCGGACGACCGCGCAAGGCGGGCACCGTCAACCAGGCGGCGACCAGCGCGGGGTGAGGCGTGCGAACACAGCAAATCATGGGATCGGGTATGGAACGATCCACCGTTTTTTGAGGCCGGGCGGCGCCAGCCGGTTCTTGACGACAGTGGCATCGACCTGCAGTCCCTCGAGATCGCCATCGGGGCGGAAGACCCAGGCACTGCGCTGGAACGTCAGGATCAGGCTGGCGTAATACCGGATCGCATCGTCCGCCTCGGCATCGTGGATCAGCAGCAGCGTGCACTCGGCTTCGGCGGCGCGATGAAGCAGGTGCGGCAACTCCGCATCGAGCCCGGACGACCGCGCCCGCGGTAGGTCGATACAGATGAGGTCGACACCGGCGCGCGCCAGCACGCGAACGCTGGCCATCCCATCCTTCAGCGATGTCGGTCGAACTACCAGCAGGTGATCGAGCCGCGCATCGAAGTGGTTGAGGAACTCTGGATCGAGCCGTTGGGGAAAGTCGATGTAGGCAACCACACCCTCTCGGCTGGCGCTCGCCACACTGCGCTGGGCCAGCGTCCGTTTCCCCGACCCCCTGGGCCCGGCCAGCAGGCTCAGCCGACCCACCGGCCAGCCGCCGATCCCCGTCAGTGCATCGAGCTCGGGGATCCCGGAAGGCCGCACTGGACATGGAGGGGCCGCCGGGCGTGGCGCGGCGCTTCCGAAGCGGGTCTGGAGCACCGTAATGGCTTGTTGGAGACGATCTGACATTTGAGTCCGCCCCAAAGGAGAGTTGCCGAGAACCGCGGTGACATCAGGCCTCCCCGGGGACGCAGGAGCAGATCGCTGAGGCTAGTCAGATCTTATCGAACAAACGTTCGCTAGTCAAGATTCCGGCCCGTGGCTATTGCCTGGGCTTTATGACAGCATCTCTTTTAGTGGCCCTTCTGATCATTGCGGCGGTTGCCCTAGCAGTCGGCGCCTGGGTGGCGCACTGGTGGCTGCTCACCCTTCCGCTGGCGTTGGTGGCGGGTGCCGGGCTCCTGCTGGCGATGGGCTCGAAGATCAACCAGGACAATCCCTTGCTCTTCCTGGTGGTCCTGCTCGAGCTCGGCCTGGCGGCCGGCATCGTGATGCGACGGCGCCTGACTGTTAGCGGGCCTCCTGCAGTCCGACGCTGAACATTGCCTCGAGGTCGTGCTTCGAATAGACCTTGAACGCGACGTGGGTGTGGGTCTTCCGAATCCCCGGGACTTGCGAGAGCTTTGAGGTCACGATGTCGGCGATCTCTTCGTGATTCTTGACCCGGAGGATCGCCACGAAATCGAATTCGCCGGTTACCGAGTAGGCCTCGGCGACCCCCGGCACGTCGGCGAGCGCCGAGCCAAGCTTCGCGATAGCAGACCGTTCCGCCTCGATCAGCACGATGGCGGTGACCACGGGGGGATTCTAATGGTCAGGAGGTGGCAGGCCAGGTCCGGATTGGTTGTTCAGGCTGGTCATATCCGCACTGGCGCGAGC
>VBGO01000411.1 GCA_005882525.1 Chloroflexota bacterium | reverse complement strand
CTTTCTATCCGACCAAGAACATCACCACGGCGGAAGGTGGCATGGTGACCACGCCCGATGACGAGGTCGCGGACAAGGTCCGCTTGCTGCGCCAGCACGGCGCCGTCCAGCGTTACAGGCATGACGTGCTCGGTTACAACTTCCGCCTTACGGACCTGGCCGCGGCGATCGGTCGCGCCCAGCTGGCCAAGCTGGACCGATTCAATGAGACCCGGCGCCGCAACGCGTCGGCCTTAACCAGTGGACTGGCCGGCCTCGCCGGGGTAACGCTGCCACTTGAACGGCAGGGACACCGGCACGTCTATCACCAGTACACCGTCCTGATCAAGGGCAACCGGGACCAGGTTCAGAAGCGATTGCGCGAGCTTGGAGTGGATACCGCGGTTCATTACCCGCTGCCGGTTCACCGGCAGCCCCTGTACCTCGATCTCGGCTACGGCGCGATCAGCATGCCCGTCGCGGAGAGGCTCGCGGAACAGGTTCTCTCGCTGCCGGTCCATCCTGGGCTGGTCGACGGCGACCTGGAGCGCATCATCAGTGCCGTGCGGGAGGCCGTCGCCACAGCGTGATTCGTGTGGCGGTGGCCGGCTGCGGTGTGATGGGTCGAAACCATCTACGCGTTCTCAGCGATCTTCGTGAAACCGAGCTCGCCGCGGTCTCCGATCAGGACTCCAATGCGATGGCTGCCGCCAGCGAGAAATATGGCGTCCCGGGCTTTCTTTCGTGGCGCGAGATGCTCGCCAAGGAGCAGCTCGACGCGTTGGTGGTGGCGGTGCCAACCCGAAGCCACTGCGAAGTCGGAGTTGCCGCTCTCGAACGAGGCCTCCACGTTTTGGTGGAAAAACCGATCGCGTACACGCTCGAAGAAGGGCGTGCGTTGGTGGAGGCGGCCACTCGGGCCGGCAAGCTCCTCGCCGTCGGCCACGTCGAGAGGTTCAACCCCGCGGTCCGTGAGCTGCGGCGGCGCGTCGCCGAGGGCGAGCTGGGCCGCGTGTTCCAGATCCACGCCCGTCGCCAGGGCCCCTTCCCGGCGAGGATCCGCGACGTGGGGGTGGTCATCGATCTCGCAACCCACGATCTCGACGTCATGAGCGATCTCGTTCGTTCACGTGTGGATCGCGTCTACGCCGAGACGGAGCAGCGAATTCACACCGAGCACGAAGACATGCTGAATGCCCTGATCAGGTTTGAGAACGGTGTGGTTGGCGTTCTGCAAGTCAATTGGCTGACACCGACCAAGATCCGGGAGCTAAGCGTCCTTGGCGAGCGCGGTCTCTTTCTCGTCAACTATCTGACGCAGGAGCTGACTTTCTTCAAGAACGCGGACGTCGACCACCGCCCCGATGCAAAGCGTGATCTGCAGAGCGTCAGCGAAGGCGAGATGGTCCGCTTTCCAATCGCCGAGGTCGAACCGCTGAAGCTCGAGCTCGAGTCTTTTCTGCAGTCCATCGACCACGGCCGCCCGGTCGAAGTCGATGGCGAAGCCGGCCTACGCGCGCTAGAGCTGGCGCTCGCCATCATCACTTCGGCGAGCGAGGCACGGGTGCTCCAAGGCGGTGCGTTAGAGGTACGGCCATCAGCCGAGAAGCCACGGCGACGCTCTCAGGAATCTTGAGCTGAGGCGCGAGCACCTCGAATGGCGATCACCTGCAGCGCCGCGATGAGCCAGAACTCGACGCTGAGGTCGTTCTTCCAGTAGGGCGAATCGAACATTCCGTGCACGAGATAAAGGAACAGCGCTCCGGTCGAACCCCAGATCACCGCCCGATACAGCCCGCTTGACTTCGACAATTCCCGCACGCCCCGAAAGAGGAGGCCGAAGAAAATGATCCCGAAGGCGACGACGCCCAGGAGGCCAATCTCGCTCCACGTCGTCAGCCACAGGTTGTGCGGATAAAGCTCGACCTCCTGGGCGGACGGACGAAAGGGTGCCACGCGAATAGGAAAGCCGCTGATGCCGGCGCCGAAGATGGGGCGCTCGGCCAGCATGCGCAGCGTCTCGCCGAAGATCAACAGCCTGATCAGCGTCGAGTGCCCGAGGCTGGCAAGGCGCAGGCCGATGAATGGGAGCTCGAGCACCGCCAGGGTTAGCACCGCAACGGCCGCAAGGCCCCATATCTTCTGGCGACGGCTGGACAGGCTGAGCACCACGATCACGACGAGGATCGCGGTGGCAAGGTACGCCCCCCGGGAGAGGCTGAGCACAAGCGCAGACAGCAGCAGGAGTGCGCAGCCGATCGCGAGCCAGCGTTCGCGGCGTCCTCCAGGGAACATCGACAGGCCG
>VBGO01000086.1 GCA_005882525.1 Chloroflexota bacterium | reverse complement strand
AACGAGAACGCCGAATACGACGACGCCAAGAATGAGCAGGGCTTCGTCGAAGGCCGGATCCTGCTGCTCGAGAAGCTGGTGCGCAACGCGAGCATCATCGAAGGTAAGCACGTCAAGGGCGTCGTGGAGGTGGGCTCGACGGTGAAGGTCCACGACGAGTACGGCGACGAGGCGTTCACGATCGTCGGCTCCGCCGAAGCCGAACCGAGCAAGGGTCGGATCTCGCTCGAGTCACCGGTCGGCAAGGCCCTGCTTGGCAAGCATGTCGGCGACGACGTCTCGGTGATTACTCCCGGCGGCTCGACCAAGATGCTGATCATCGAGGTTCGCTAGCGGCCGAGAGCGCCGACCTCGTCATCGTCGGCGGCGGCATCATCGGCTGCGCTACCGCCTTTTTCGCCCAGCGTGCCGGACTTCGGACCATCGTTCTCGAGCAGCGGCCGGCGCTGGCGACGCTCACCACCCCGGTCGCGACGGGCGCCTTTCGGCTGCAGTTCGACAACGCCGAAGAGGTCGAGCTGGTGCGAGAAAGCATCGACTTCTTCGACGAGCTGCAGCAACGCGTCGACCTCGGGCTGCGCCACCAGGGCTACCTCTTCGTCGCGCGGACGGACGACGGTGCTCGCGCCCAGCAGGCCCTGGTTCAGGCCCAGCGGTCCTGGGGTCTCACCGACGTCGAGCTGATCGATGGTGCGGAGGCGCGCCGGCGCTTTCCCTACCTCTCCGGAGACGTCGTGAATGCGCGGTTTCGCCAGGGTGACGGCTGGCTCGAGCCGCGCCGCCTCGCGCTGGAGCTGGCCCGAGCCAGCGGTGCACGGTTCGACACGGGCCGGACGGTGACCGGCTTCGTCTTGCACGAAGGGCGGGTGCGTGGCGTGGCCACGGCGACCGGACCGGTCGTAGCCGAGACGGTCGTGATCGCGGCGGGCCCACTGTCGGGACCGCTCGCCAAACTCGCGGGCCTCGACCTGCCGCTGGCTACCGTGCGGCGGCACAAGCTGATCATCCCCGACCTACCGCAGGTCCCATCCCGTGCCCCAATGACGATCGAATTCGAAACCGGCGCTCACTGGCGCCCTGCCGGCAGCGGCGCCCATGCGCTCTGGACCGCACCGGCCCCGCCCGAACCGCCCCTCGACGATGTCCCGACGTCCGCGGCTTTTGCGTTTGGTCTCCTCAACCCCGCCAGCGATCACGCGCTGGCGCGCATCGTCCCCTTCTGGAAAGAGGTTTGGAGCTCGTCGCGCCTGCAATGGTGGCTGCAGGCGGGCCAGTACACCTATACGCCCGATCGGCGGCCGCTGCTGGGGCCGACCGCCGTTCCAGGTCTGGCGCTGAACACCGGCTACAGTGGCCACGGCATCATGGGCAGCATCGGCGGCAGCCGCCGAGCGGTGGACGCGGTCACCGGACGGCTGAAACCGGCCGACAATCCGTTCCGGCCAGACCGACCAATGCAGAGCCGCGAATTCGACATTCTCTAGCGACCCTTTAGACTTTCGCGGAATGGAAGCTGAGCGGACCGAGCAGGAGCTCCAGCGTCGCCAGAAGCTTTCATCACTTCGTGCGCAGGGCATCGAGCCGTACCAGAGCCGCTTCGACCGGACGCACAGCTCGGCGGAAGCGATCGCGCTTTTCGAGCAGGTCGAAAAATCCGGGGGAGCCGAGCCCCGCAGCCAGCGCGTCGCGTTGGCCGGCCGGCTGGTGGCGATCCGCGTCATGGGGAAGGCGACCTTTGCCCACATCCAGGACTTTGCCGGGCGCATCCAGTTGCTGGCCAAGGTGGACAAGCTGGGAGAGGAGCCGTATCGGCGCTTTACCGACCTCGACCTGGGGGACATCGTTGGCGTCCACGGCACCCTGTTCCGCACCAAGCGGGGCGAGATCACCTGCGAGATCGAGGACTTCGTGTTGCTGGCCAAGGCGCTGCGGCCGCTGCCCGAGAAGTACCACGGCCTCAAAGACAAGGAGTTGCGCTACCGCCAGCGCTACCTGGATCTGATTGCCAATCCCGAAGTCATGGACGTCTTCCTGGCGCGGAGCCGGCTGGTCGAAGAGACGCGCACCTTCCTCAAAGGTCGCGGCTTCGTCGAGGTGGAGACGCCGGTGCTCCAGGCGATGGCGGGCGGAGCCGCCGCGCGTCCCTTTCGGACACACCACAACGCGCTCGACATGGATCTTTATCTGCGGATCGCACTCGAGCTTTACCTCAAGCGGTTGATCGTCGGCGGCTACGACCGCGTCTTCGAGATCGGCCGGATTTTCCGCAACGAGGGAATGGATCAATGGCATAGCCCGGAGTACACCATGCTCGAGCTCTACCAGGCCTTGACCGACGTGGGGGGCATGTTGGAGCTCACCGAGTCGCTGGTGATCCACCTCGTCGAGCGGGTAAAGGGCAATCCGACGATTCAGTACCAGGGCCAGGAAATCGCGTTCACCCGGCCCTTCAAGCGGATCGAGATGGTGGAGGCGGTCAGCCAGGTCGTCGATGAAGACCTGCTCAAAGCCGACGTGCCGCAGCTCCAGGCGCTGGTCAAGAAGTACAACATCGAGCCCAAGCCCGGCTTAGGCTGGGGCGGCCTGATCGCCGAGCTGTTCGACGAGCTCGTCCAGGACACCCTGGTGCAGCCGACCTTCGTGCTCGGCCACCCGGTCGAGATCTCTCCGCTCGCGCGGCGGCGTACCAGCGACCCGCGGCTGACCGATCGCTTCGAGCTTTTCATCGCCGGCCAGGAGATCGCCAACGCCTTTTCCGAGCTCAACGACCCGGACGACCAGCGGACCCGTTTCGAAGACCAGGCTCGGGCACGCGCCGCGGGTGACGAGGAGACCCATCCGATGGACGAGGACTTCCTGACGGCACTCGAATACGGGTTCCCGCCCACCGGCGGCATGGGGCTCGGGGTCGACCGGCTGGTTGCCATCCTCACCGATCAGGCCTCGATTCGCGACGTCATCCTCTTCCCCCATCTGCGGGCGCGCCATGCTGAGCCTTAGCTTCATTCGGGAGCACCCGGATATCGTCCGGGAGGGGGCGCGCAAGAAGGGCGAGACGGCCCCGGTCGACGAAATCCTGACGCTCGATGCTCAGCGACGGGAGACGCTCGCCGAGCTCGAGCAACTGAAGGCGGAGCAAAACCGTCGATCGGCGGCGATGGCGAAGGCGCGCGATCAGGCGGCCATCGATCAAATGCGGGGGCTCAAAGATGAGGTGAAGGCCCTCGAGCAAAAGCTGGCGCCGGTCGACGCCCGGCTCAGCACGCTGTTACTGGAAGTGCCCAATCCCCCTGACCCTTCCGTTCCCGAGGGAAAGGATGCGGCGGCGAACCCGACCGTCCGCGAGTGGGGCCTGGGGCGGCAAGTGCCGTTCAAGCCAAAGTCGCACTACGAGCTCGGCACCCAGCTCGGCCTTTTCGATTTCGAGCGCGGCGTCAAGGTCGCGACCTCCCGCTTCTACTTCCTGAAAGGCGCCGGCGCCCGGCTCGAACGGGCGCTGCTGAACTTCATGATCGATCTGCACATTCGCGAGCACGACTACATCGAGGTTTTCCCGCCGTTCCTGCTCAACCGCGCCGCCATGACGGGCACCGGCCAGCTGCCGAAATTCGAGGAGGACGCCTTCCGCATCGAGAAGAAGGATCTGTTCCTGGTGCCGACGGCGGAGGTCCCGGTGACGAACATGTACCGGGAGGAGATCCTGACGGCCTCCAGGCTCCCCATCAAGCACGTGGCCTGGTCGACCAACTTTCGAAGCGAGGCCGGAGCGGCCGGCAAGGACACCCGTGGTTACATTCGTTTGCATCAGTTCAACAAGGTCGAGCTCGTCAAGTTCGTCGAGCCGGAACGATCGAGCGAGGAGCTCGAGCTGCTGGTGAGGGATGCCGAGGATGTGCTCCAGCGTCTGGAGCTTCCGTATCGCGTCATCCTGCTCTGCACCGGCGACATGGGCTTCGGCCAATCGAAGACCTACGATCTCGAGGCCTGGTCGCCTGGGGAGAATCGCTTCCTCGAAGTGTCGTCCTGCTCCACCTACAACGACTTCCAGGCCCGCCGCGCCAACATCCGGTATCGGCGGCAGGATGGCAAGGTTGACTTCGTGCACACGCTGAATGGCTCCGGACTCGCCTTGCCGCGCACGGTGGTGTCGATCCTCGAGAATTACCAGCAGGAGGACGGCACCATCCGGGTGCCACAGGCGCTGCGTGCGTACATGGGCGGTCTCGACGTCATCCGCTGAGTAGCTGCTCTGTCGCGGAAGGAAACCGCCGACTGCCAGTTTGCATATGGCAGTGGCCTTGCTGGATCCGCTCAGCCGCCTCGACCCGCCCCACCGCCCGGACTGGCGAAGCGAGCTCACGACCGCGCAATTCGGGCCCATGGCGGAGGATCTGCTTGCAGTTTGTATCGAAGCCGCCGGCAGCGGGTCCGCGACGATTGCACGCCCGATCGTCGATCGCGGTATCGACCTCTACGTGCGGCGTCTTCGATCGCTTCTCACCATCCCCATCCAGGTCAAAGCGTTTCAGCATCTCAGCCCGGATGGCAATGGGAATCTCGACCTCCCAGTCGCGGATGTCGCTGAAGATCCCAACGGATATCTCGCCATGGTGCATGTCCCTGCGCCCTACGACCAGCTCTACCGGCGCCTCTTCCTGATTCCCTTCCGGGAGTTCCGCGAGAGGTGTCCGCGCGCGCTGCTCCACGGTCGCGAATGCTTTTCCTTCACCGGCAACTTCTCGACGACCTCTCACGACCTGTGGAGTGACCACTTTTTCGACATCGACCGCTTGCCTGAGTGGTTGGCATCGGCTCCAGGCTGGGCGACGCCGATCCCGCCGGTGCCACATCCGCCACGTCCCCACGATGTCAGTGAGGGCGACGGCCTGACGCAATGGCGAGGAGACATCGGCCGCCTCTGGACTGCGACGGAGCTCGAGCGTGCTGGCGCTGCATCGATAGTCCTGGCGCAAGACCGGGTCCGGCTGGATACGGTCACCCTCTTGATCGATGACCTTTCCAGTCGGCGCATTGCTGGATTGCACGTCAGGACCGGAAAGATCACGCCCGGCCGGACAGTTCATTTCGAAGTCCCGCGCCCTCCATTCTTCATCGATCAGAGGCTGTACGTTTTGCTGGTGCTGCTCCAGCGCGATGACCGCGTTCACGACTTTTGCCTGCTCATGCCCTCAGATGCACTTCCCGGCCTTGGATACTCAGAGACGATCACCCTCGATCCGCTGACGAAGCGGTTTGTCCAGTACCGGGTTCCCAGTGATGAGGTTGGGTCAGTGTTCTTGAAGAGCGTCTTTGGCGGGTAGCCGACCGTATTATTGAGGATCGCCGGAGGGATGGCCGAGTGGTCGATGGCGGTGGTCTTGAAAACCACTAAGGTGCAAGCCTTCGGGGGTTCGAATCCCTCTCCCTCCGCCAGCGCGCTTTTTCGAAGGCGCCTCTCGCGATAGGCTGAATACGAAAACCGGTCCATGGGGCCGGTTTTCGGCGTTTTCGGGGCGCTGATAAGGAGGCGCCAGGCAGCCGAAAAGGAGAGGTGAAGGTGTCGGGAAAAAGTCCAAAACCACTGGGTTTTTCGCAAACCACTGGGGTGCCCAAGACCGCCAGACCACTGGAGAAACCGCTCGGGTTTTTGCGGGTCGGCAGAGACCGCGGCCTGCCGGGGAGGCCTCGTGCCGTGCCGGAGCGGTTGCTCCGTCCGCTTGGCATCGCCGAGGATCCCGAGCAAGCGGCGGCCCGCGCAACGGTGGCGCCCGCTGTCGACGGCCATGCGGAGGCAAGGCTTGAGCCGCTGGTACGCGAATGGTTGCTGGACCTGCAGGTGCTGGGCCGCAGCCCGCAGACCATCGACTGGTACCGGAAGCACATGCATGGCTACTTCCAGGAGCGCTTAGCGAGGAGCCTCGATCAGCTCACGGCCGCGGAACTGAAGGGCTACCTCGCCGCCATCCAGGCGCAGGGCCTAGCCGAGAACACCGTGCACGGCGCGTTCCAGACGATCAAGGCGTTCGCCAACTGGGCGGTCCGCGAAGGCTACCGAGTCGACTCGGCATTGCTCCGAGTTCGCGCACCGAGAGTCGCCGTCAAGGAAATGGAGACCTACTCAAACGCGCAGCTCGATATTCTTCTCCAAGCAGTGTCTGCCGGGTGGTGCGCCCTGGCCGTCCAGATCCTACTTGGCACTGGCATGCGGCTCGGCGAGCTCCGTGCCCTTGAGCTCGAGGACGTGGAGGAGGACGGGGAGGCTATGTTCCTCAAGATCCGCCGCGGGAAGGGGGCGAAGTTCCGCCGCGTCCCGGTGAGCCACCGGCTGCGTCGTGAGCTCCTGCGCTACGTGAACCGAATGCGACCCGAGAGTGCCAGTCCGAACCTCCTGTTGCTGCGCGACGGCCGCCCGGTTGACGTCAAGTGTGTTTCCGACCTCTTCCAGCGTACTCGCCGCCGGATAGGCTTCCGCGTCCACGCCCACAAGTTTCGCCACACATTCGCCACCGAGTACCTCCGGAACGGCGGTGAGATCGAGCGGCTCCGTCGGATCCTCGGGCACACGACCTATGTCATGGTGATGCGCTACGTCCACCTGGACAAGGGCGACCTCTACCGCGATTTAGACCTGCGCTCGCCCTTCTAACCAACGAGGGCGAACTCCGACGGATCGCCACGAAACTTGTCCATACGGGCGTTCGCGATTGACGGGCGTGCGCGACCACGTTGACTTAAGTCTTCGTCGTGACCTTCATCTGGATCTACCGGTCGACGGATCTTGCTCCCTGCCAGCCGAAAGGCAGGTGCCTGGCTTCTAGCAGCGTTCCTCCGAAGAGCGAGGGCGCATTTTTGGCCACCGCGTGAGCTGCGAGCAGGGGCGCGGTTGCGATGTGGTAGGCGAGCCAGAGGATGTACGCCGCCGAGATCACGATCAGGACGGCCCTCAGAGCAGGGACCGCCAGCAGCATCGCGGTGATCCCGGTCGCGACCGCGACAAGAACGATCGTCGTTCCCACGATGATCCGGGCCAGATACGCGAAAGAACGCCGTACCCCGTAGGCGGAACCGGCGGCGGTGAGGCTGATCGTCGCCGGGCTGGGATTGCCCATGATCGCCGCTGACGTGACCAATAGCGGCCCGGCTGATCCCAGTGGATTGCCGCAACGAGGAGCGCCTCAGGCACAGTCGCCGGGATACGCTGGACTCATGCAGGGGACGCTATGGGGCTTCGATGCCGATCGTCTTGAACGATCCTGCAGCCGACGGCCCGACTCGATTCGGTTCGGCACAGGTACCCTCGGTCTCGAGCGCGCGGAGGTGTACCTCTCCAGCGCGTTTGAGCCTCACCGGCACGACACCTACGCCATCGGCATCACCACGGCCGGCGTGCAGACGTTCCGTTACCGCGGCTCACGCCGGGTCTGCCTGCCCGGACAGCTGCACATCCTCCACCCCGATGAGGCGCACGACGGCGCGGCGGGAACTGAGGATGGCTTCAGCTACCGAATCATCTACATCGCGCCCGAATTGATCCGCCAGGCGCTCGACGGTGACGCACTGCCGTTCGTCGCGAATCCCGTCCAGCCGCCGACATCGACGACGCCGTACGTCGCGTCATTCCTGGAGAGCATCGACGAGCCGATCAGCGACCTCGCCCGGGTCGAGATCGCCGTGGCTGTCGCCGACACCCTCCGCAGGCTTAGCGGCGGGCCCGCCCGCCGGCGGGCCAGGATCGACAACCGAGCCGTCGAACTCGCGCGCGACTACCTCACGAGCCACGCAGGCGAGCAGACCCCTGCCTCGACGCTCGAGCGGATCACGGGGGCCGATCGGTTCACGATCGCCCGCCACTTCCGACGGGCCTTCGGAACGAGCCCCGACCGGTACCGAACGATGCGCCGCCTGGCGTTGGCCCGAACCGCAATCGAGAGTGGACTACCTCTCGCGCGAGCTGCCGCAGAGGCTGGCTTCGCCGACCAAAGCCACATGACGCGCCAGTTCAAGAAGACCTATGGCCTGACGCCGGGGCACTGGGCCACGGCCGTCGCAGCCGCGGTCCTTCCGGAACCATGTCCTAGCCAACGCGTAGCGCGCCGGTGAGGCGATCGGCCAACTCCTCGCCGAGAGCCCGTGTATTGCTATCGGAAATCCTCGCGTGGCGGCGCAAACACATCAATAGTTTGGCCTGCCTCCGATACATCAATTGCATGGTCGGTGTCGGCTTGGACCGAGTAGGAGTCGCCTGCTGCTAACTCGTAGGTCTGGCCATCGACTTTCAGCTGGTAACGACCCGAGATTACGTAGCTACTCTGCTCGTTAGGATGCCGGTGCACCGGAACTTTGTTCTTGGTTTCGAATAGCATCTTGGTCACCATTGATCGTGATCCGGTCGCGAGCAATTCGAATCGCACGCCCATGTACTCGCGCGGCTGGGCCTGCGCTGATTTCACGACAACGTGTTTCATAGCTTCTCCCTTCTCAACTTCGGTGCCGCGTGTGCGCGGGGGATCTGCTCGACTCATGCCGGAGACGCTAAGCGGCGTTGATGCCGATTGTCTTGAACGATTCTGCAGGACGCGCGAGTTCAAGCAGACCTATGGCCTGACGCCGGGACACTGGGCCAAGGCCGTCGCCGCCGCGGCCTTTCCGGAACCATCGCCCGGTCTCGCTCTCGGCGCCGCCTGATCGTCGACCCGTCCGTGTGCGCGTTGGCCTGGCTACGGGCGGCATCCCGGATCGGGAGACCGCGCGGATTGACTCCGAAGGTTCGGGGCCGGGCAGCTCACGGTCGGACACCAGCGGGGAAATGCTCTGCGTAGGTCTCCAAAGGCAGGCGAAGGACGTTAGTGAAGTAGGAGACCATGTGATACTGGCCGACGATGGCTAGCAACTCGACCAGTTGCGCCGCTGTCCAGCCGGCCTGCAGCTCCGCCCACAGAGCGTCCGACACCGCCGCAGTGCCGTGAAGTTCATCCACGAGTTTTATCAATATCCCGTGACGTTCCGTCCACACCGGGCTATCGGCGGTTCCGAGAACGGTCGCTCCAATCTGCTCCTCGCTAAGTCCCACGCGCCGGCCATACAGAACTACGTGGACACCCCACTCGTACTCGGCGCCGCACCGCGCGCAGGTCCGGTCGATGACGATCTCTCGTTCAATGGGATCGATCGTTCCGAAGTTCAGAAGGTACGACCCAGTGCTCCGGAACTTGTCCAGTATGTGGCGATTGTGCCCGACGACTCGAAAGAGCAAGAGGGGGCTCAAGGCCTAATCCGCCCATCATCCGTTCGAGGCTTCGCGCGACTTCCGGGTCGTAAGGAGGCTCTAACGCGGGGATCCTGGGAGCCGGAACCATGGCTGCGCTCCTCTTCCGCTACTAATTTCGTAGCAACTGTACCATGGCTGTTACGGAATCCGAAGCTGAAGCCAAGCGCAGGTCGCGCACCCCGCTTCCCGGACATCGGGTGCGAGGATCGAGGACCGGGCGGCCGATCATGGCGGCCCTGGATCTCCTCGGCCGTCGCTGGACCCTGCGGGTCCTCTGGGAACTGAGGCACGAAATGCTGAGTTTCCGGGAGCTTCGGAGTCGTTGCGACTCAATGTCACCAAGCGTCCTCAACACCCGGCTCTCAGAGCTCCGCGAAGCAGGGCTGGTTGCAACCAATACGAGCGGGGGGTACCGGCTGACCGACCCAGGTCGGGGCCTGCTCAGCGCCCTGGCGCCACTGGACGACTGGGCCAAAGCGTGGTCACGGCCCGCGTCGCCTTTAGGCACACGTCGACTTGGAGTGAACGATGGCAGGATCAAGGTCCGCGGCTACGACAATGTATCCGGTTATCGCGACAATTGCGGCCGTTGCTCCATCAGCTCTGGGAAGGAACTCACACCCATAGCCAGTCGTGTGGCCGTGCGCCGCCTCCGCCAGGATCCCCCGGAGTGGATTTGACGAGGGTAGGCTTCCGTGGCCTGCCTTACGAGCCGGCATCCTTCGTGGTCCTGAAACTCATGCTCTCCAGGTGGCCGCGACCGTTGGGGTCGCCTCGACCCAGGGTTGTTCTCGACGGAAACAACTACAGGTTCCAGACGTAGCGCGTCTTAGGTAAGGGGTCCGACTTAAGCCCTAGATCGTGGAGGCTGTTCCAAAAATCAAGAGCCTGCTGGTCAGCAGAGACAACGAAAAGTGACGCACGGCGCACACCCATCCCTCGAAAGCGCTGGGCAGACTCCTCGACGAGCTTGCGTGCGATGCCATGCCGGCGATGCTCTGGAACTACGGCAAGGCGATAAATGTTGCCCCGCCAACCATCCCACGCGCAAATCATCGTCCCCACCACCTGACCCTCAACTTCGGCGATGAGAACTCCGCCGGGTTGTTGGCGCATCAACCTCCTGACCTCAGCGACTGTGTCAGTGGGGGTGGCATGAGCCCCCGACGCCGTCCACACGCCGAGTACCGCCTCAATATCGGGTGTTTGCGCCTTCCGAATACCTACAGCCATGAGTGCATCTCCCTTTCAGGAGAGTATCGCGGAAGCTGAGTTGGCTGACGTCGCTCATGCATTTCGGCTCCGCTTCATCGTCTTTTAGCCTAGAACCAGTCAAGTGGCAATCCGAAATGTGGATATCGCGTTAGGTGACATCACGTTGCTGAACAGCAGGCGACCGTTGCGGCCTGCGGGTTAGCGTCCCACGATTTGTCGCAAGCACGACGATGATCGCGACGGCGGCATAGGACAGCGCGCCGAGAAACGGACCGAGGTGCGTCGGGTCGACAGAAGCTCCCGGGATGAAGCTCGAATCGATGTTGTGAGCTGCGTGCGCGACCATGACGGCTGGAAGGCTTCCTCCGGTGCTGTTGTAGATCCAGGCGTAGATGACGGCAGTGCTGATGAGGCGAATGTAGGTTTGGGCCACATCGGACGGAAAGAACAGTTTCGCGCCCCCCGGAACGACGAGCGGCCAAAGGTGCCAAGTAGACCACAAGATACCGACGATGACCGCCGCCCAAAGGGCTCCGATATGACTTTGTAGGCGGGGTTGAGCGAAGCCTCTCCAGCCGAACTCTTCGCCAAGCGGCGGCACGAGAGCGGCGCCGATGACAAAGGGGACCGCACCTGGCACCGTCAACCACACGAGCGATTGTTTGCCGAGCGCCATCCAGATAAGGTCTGCCGCGAGCAAGATTGGGATCGGCAGAAGCAGCGCGACCAAATACCAAATCGGGCGCACGCGCCAGTGTCCAAATTGGCGAAACAGTGGCCGTGCGCTCCCCGCGCCGGGCATGCGCCAGGCGACAAGAATCGCTGCCAGCGATGGGCCTACGGCAGCCAGCTCCACGCCAATCCCCAGCAGGGCGAGCTCTGCAGGCGGCAAGTTGCCAGTGAACTTACTGAGGTCGGGTACAAAGGCGAAGAAGGGAAGGAGCCCGAGTCCGCTTAGCGCGGCGACGATAGCGACCCACACCAGAACCGGCCGCAGGGGCTGTCGGGGTTTGTCGATCGCCGTGTCTCGCACCCCAAAATCCTAGGCGGCTCGCGGGGGCACGGCATGATGAAGGCGACGGCTGGCTTCCTTTGGTATCGGACCGGCGTTGGAAGGACCTGGTAGCCCGTGGCGGATTCGAACTTCGGTCTGGTGTCTGACAAACCGCTAAGTCGCTGCTAAGGGCGGGCCTTCGCGCACGGTTAAGAATTGATCAAGAGTTCGTCCAGTCGCGCGTTCATCTGGATAAAAGCAGATGATCGACTCTCCCGGACGAATTCTCGACCACGCTACAACGGACGCCTGTAGGCATTGTGCAGGGTCGATGAGCCGCCTCAGCTCCTTCCTATGGCGGCCTCATTGCTGTACATGGCCGGGCCATCGGCCGCGCGAAGGCCGAGCCGCTGAAGGTGCTGGCCAGGGAATCCGTGGCGGCGCCGGAAATGGAGGCGCAGGTCACGTTCGAGATGCGCCTGTTGATTCAACAACACGACTTCCTCGATCGGCAGATTGCCGAGGCGGAGGCGCAGTTGGCCAGCCTGCTGGATGGCGACACGGCCCGCCGGTTGCTGACGATTCCGGGCGTGGGCCCGGCCACGGCCGCCACCCTGATCGCCGAGATCGGCGACATCGGGCGCTTTACCGACGTCGACCAGTTGCTCGCCTATGCCGGCGTGCACCCAAAAGAACAAAGCTCAGGTACGAAAGGGGAACGGCCCGAAACCAGTTGGACGATGGCCAAGACCGGCAACGCCTATTTGCGAGCGGCGGCCTATCGGATGGCGGTGGTGGGCATCAAGCACAACCCGGTCATCCGCACCCATTGCGCCAGAAAGCGGGCGGCGGGCAAGTCGGCTATGAACGCGGTGGGCCACTGTATGAGCAAGGCCCTGTCTCTGGTCTGGGGCGTCTGGCGCAGCGGTCAGGACTTTGATCCGCGGCATGGGGAGCCGCGGCCCTTTGACAAGACACTATGGGATCTAAGCGTAGCGCCTCAACGCCCTGGAGTTGACACACGGCAGTCGAAAGCGCCACGATAGAGTTCGCCCAGCTTTACGGGGATGTCGCCGGGTCTTAACCGAAGCCTTATGGCAAGGGGAAGAGGCCACAACCGCCTTGGCACGGCTTGGAAGGTAACCGGTGGCTCGACCTGGGGACGCGAGCCATCTCACCGGAGGGACCTATGACATGAAGTCGTGGAAAATCCGACCGTTCCTTCTGGTCGCCATCGCGGCGATTGCATTGATCGGCCCACAGGCCGGCGTCACGTCGGCGCCAAATATCCACAACAAGGTGCTGGCTCGAGGGCTGGATATCGAACTGGGGAAAGCCCAGAAGCAAAAGTACCAGCAGCTGCTCTCGTCCGGCGCGATGTACGCGCTCCTGCAGGCATCGGGCCAGCTTGGCGCGATGTCGGGCAGCCCGGCAGGGTTACCGGCCGCGCCCGTCATCTCCCAGAGGGGCACCCAGGGCTGTGCCGTCAGCCTCGGCGGCGGGACGAACATTCGCGTGAACCAGGATTGTTCGTTGCGTCGTCAGGCCGAGGAAGTAGTGACCGCCAATCCGAAGGATCCGTTGAACCTGATCGCCGGGCAAAACGATTCCCGCATCGGGTTCAACCATTGCGGCTACGACTGGTCGTTCGATGGCGGCACGACCTGGGGAGACCAGCTCCCGCCCTTCTTCCAGTTCGTTCTGCTGGACGGGCACACCGCCGATGCCTGCAGCGATCCCACAGCCACCTTCGACGCCCAAGGGAACGCCTACATCGGCGGGCTCCTCTTCGACATCACCTCCGCCGCGAACGCCTTCGTCGTGGCGAAGTCCAACGCCGGGATCGGCGGCCAGTTCTATCACACGCCGCAGGCCCTCTCCTTCCAGACGTACCGAGACGTTCCGCTCGGTCTGGTGGCGAACGACAATGACGGGAACATTTTCAACGACAAGGAGTTCATCGTGGCCGACGCCACCGCCGACAGCCCCAAGGCGAACAACGTCTACGCCACATGGACGCGCTTCAACGCGGCGACCGGAGCAGGCGTCGGCGGCGACAGCCCGATCTTCTTCAGCCAGTCCACCAACGGCGGAGCGACCTGGTCGCCCGGCATTGAGATCAGTGGCACGAATGCAACCTTCTGCACCGCCTTCAGCGGTGAGGCCAATACCCATGCCTGCGACCAGGACCAGGGCTCGCACCCGATCGTGGGAACCGGCGGCACGGTATACGTCGCCTTCGGAAACGGCAACACGCCCCTGCTCGGGATCAATCAGCACATGATCGTCTCCTGCCCTGCGTCGGCGGACTGCAGCAAGGCGACGAGCTGGACCGGGCCGGCAAAGATCTCCGACGACATCGGCACGCAGCCGATCGGACCGGATCCGGCAACTGGTTGCCCTGCCGGGCGCCAGTGCTTGCCGCCCAACGGCTATCGCCTGGACGATTTGGTGGAGGGATCACTGTCGGTGGACAGCGCGGGAAAGCTCTACTTCGTCTGGGCCGATTTCCGCAACGGTCACGCACCCTGCCGGCCGCTGAGCAAAGCCTCAACCGCCAAACCGCCTTGCGACAATGACGTGTTCTACACCTTCTCAACCGACGGCGGGGTGACCTGGGGCGCCACGGTGAATCTCACGCCGGCCGCAGTGTTTGGGAAGAACGCGCAGTGGCAACCGTGGAGCCGGGTGTCCGCGGACGGCTCGAAGCTGTTTGTGGCGTACTACGACCGCCACTACGGGACCTGTGAGACGGACGGCTGCAACGACATCACTATGGCCACGGTCGGCGGACCGGCGTCGGGGTCCCCGTCCTTTAGGTACCAGCGGCTCACAACGTCGTCCATGCCCAACCTGGTTCCGGCAAACAACCCGGTGGAGGCCGGGTTCCTCGGTGACTACATGTGGCTCAGCGTCGATGGTGACGGGCAGCCGCTCATCGTCTGGGCCGACACCCGGGGCCTGGGCGGCGCCGTCGAGGAAGATGTTTACTTCGCGAAACCCACCGGCTGACGAGGGACCGGAGGTTCGAAGGGCGCTCACGTGAGCGCCCTTTTCTTATTGATCGAGGAGCTTATTCACTCACGACGATCGTGCCCACCAGCGATCCTCGACGGTGTAACCGAGGGCGTCAGCGCCATGCGCATGCAATGTTCCTTTTAAGGGTTTCACCCTTGAGCTGCGCCGGCGACAATCCGTTAGTTCTTCTCTGCCAATTACTGTATGTCGCCGAGGCCAGCGAAGATCGGCAATCGACGCTTGACGGCAACCGTGACGGCAACCGCGGCGAACTCTGGCGAACTGTGGCGAACGTCGGCGGACGATGGACCAATGACGTCTATACGGGGTGAACGCTGGCGAACTGTAGCGAACGTCGGCGGATTGAAAAATCCGGTCTTGAAAACCACTAAGGTGCAAGCCTTCGGGGGTTCGAATTCCTCTCCCTCCGCCACGTTCTGAATACGAATGGCGGACCGCTCTCATCGCCTTTCATGCCCTGCGGTTGCATCAAATGAACGTGCCGACGGCAACCGTGACGGCAACCATTGAACTGAAGCTGACGCTGACGTCTTATACCGTCGCCACGTTCGATTCG
>VBGO01000085.1 GCA_005882525.1 Chloroflexota bacterium | reverse complement strand
ACAACCGATCCGACTATCCCGCGCTCGATCCGGCCATGCAGCGCAACATCTACGTGCGGCTCGAGAGCCGTGAGGCGCCGCTGACAGTATGGAATGAACCGGTTCCGGGATTACCGGAAAACCTGAAGGCAGCGCTCACCGAGGACGAATTGCCAGTCGCCGGAAGACTGCTCGAGTAGCCCTACGTCGCCGCCGTTGGCACCCGTCCGTGAACCGTCGTTCCTACGCCCGGCCTGGAGTCGACGATCAGCGTTCCCCCGCTTGCAGCGATGCGGTCGGCCATGTTTTGCATGCCAGCGCCCCGGCGAGCCGTCCGTGGGTCAAATCCCCTGCCATCGTCCGACACCTCGAACTGTAGGGGCCCGTCGCGGTCGTCGAGCCGCACCGTGATGCGTGATGCCTTCGCATGCTTGATGCCGTTCTGGATCGCTTCCTGGCAACAGAAGTAGACCGCCGCCTCGAGCTCTTCGGGATGACGGGCGGTGAGATGGTCAACCACCTCGGACCGTACGGTCGCTAGCGCCGTCTGCGCTCGTAGAGCCGCCGCGATCCCACCCTCCCGAAGTGCCGCCGGGTAAAGGCCGGCCGCCAGAGCACCGAGGGTCTCGAGCGCGTCCCTCGTCTGCCGTCTGAGACCGTCGATCGACGGGCGAACCCGTACGGCGTCGCGCTTAGCGAGCGTTGCGGCGAGCCGCAGCTTCACGGCCAGCGCGACCAGGTGCTGCTGTGCGCCATCGTGGATGTTGCGCTCCAGCCGGCGCCGCTCGGCATCCTGTGCCGCGACGATGCGCTGCCGTGATTCGCGCAGCTCGGCCGCCTGCTGCGAGATCTGCTCCAGCCGCGCTTGCAGGTCGGCCGTGAGCCTGACGTTGCGCAGGACCTGTCCCGCCTGAGCCGCCAGGTCCGTGAGGAGTTTCTCCTCGACCGGGGTTACGGGTTCGCCAGGACGTTTCTTCACCGCCAGCTCGCCAAGCTCCTCACCCTGATGCCGGACCGCGGCGACGCGGTCGGCCTGCTCCGGCGCCATCGGCTGAGCCTCCGCGGGCCAGGTCGCGGAGGAAACGAGCTGGCCCTCGCTGCGGATCCACACGCTGGCTGCCGCGGCGGCGGTTCCCTCGCCCAACACCCGAGCAAGGCGCGACAGCACCTCCTCGTTCGCGTAGGCGCCGGCGACGCGATGGGAGAACTGGGCCAAAACCTCGTAGGGTGTCGCGCGCTGCCCATAGACGAGCCGATTGGCCACGCGCTCGATCCGCTCGCGCACGGGCTGGAAGGCGACGGCGACCACGGCCGTCGCCGCGATCGACAACCCCAGGTTGGGTTGGCCGCGAGAGCCGATCAGCGTCCCAATGCCGACCACGATGCCGCCATACACCGCGCTGATGAATGCGGCCAGCGCCCCATAGACCAATGTGCGGTTCAGCACGACGTCGATCTCGTAGAGGCGGTAACGCAGGATGGCCACGGCCATCGCGGCCGGGATACCGAACGCGAAACCCAAAAGCAGGAGGGACCCGAAAATCCAGCTAACCCACAAGGGGATCGATATGCCACTCTGGACCGCGACATAAGGCACCAGCACAAGCGCGATCAACAGACAGACGGCGGCCAGCCAGTTGAGCTGCTGGCGTTCGTCACCGCGGGATCGGCGCCATCGATCCGCGACCGACAGCAGCGCGAGCGCGAACGGAATCAGCAGCGCGGGGGATTGCACCAAGTAGTTGAGGTCGGAACCGAACGGTATGCCGATGGGGTTGCTCACGTGGAGGCTTACGCTTTGCCGAACAGCCGCGGTCAAGGTCCCAGGAAGCAGGAAGAACGATGGGCCATACAGCAGAGCGAGGGCGACGGACGCCCAGACCGCCGACCACCATCGCCTCGACGCAGGCCGGCCGGTGGGATAGAGCGTGAGGAGCAGTGGGATGAAGGCCGGCCACACGACGGCCGCCAGAGACGGCAGGATCACGTCGACCTCCACGGCCAACGGAAGGGATCCCGGCGCGACGACCAGGCCGCGGATCGAGTACTCGTCCGCGAAGACCAGCAGGGCGCTGGCGAGGGCGACGGCCTGGAAGAGCCAGCCGATCGGGTTGCCCGGACGCCGCGACGCCAGGAAGACCCCGAAGCTGCCGTAGCCGATCGCGAAACAGAACTGGGCGATGAACCAGGGGCGATCCTCGGTCGCGACCGGGATCCGGTCGACAAGTAGGAGGCCGAACGCAGCGGCCGTCAGCACCAGGGTAAGGCCGAAGATGCCGAGCGCCAGGGCAGCGGGACGGGTCATCCAACCTCCGCCAGGGCCCGCGTTGGGATCCAACCGTGCAAACGATCCGACCCTTCCGCCTCGAGCCCGCCGCCCAGCGCCTCAACTCGATCGCGAAGTCCCTGGAGTCGCCCACCGAGAGCAGCGGCACCGTCGACGGCAAAGGTGAGTGCGCCGTCCTGGGCGGAGAGGTGGACGGTGGCGGGCGCGGCGGCGCCGCGGAGAGCCTCCACGCAGCAGAAGTAGACCGCCGCCTCGACGCCGGGATCGAACCGGGCGCCGGCCACGCTGGAATCCACCAGGATCGACGCGGGAATTATGGCTTTTCGTGTCTGCGCCTCGAGGGCAGGCCCAATACCTCGATCGGCCAGGAGCGGCGGAAAGATGCCGCGGGCCAGCTCACGCAAGCTGTCAAGCGTCTGCTGGGTCTCGCCGGTGAGCGCCTCGAGTCGCGCCGCGGCGGCGGTGGCGTCGTCAACTAAGAGGCGCTCTACGTCGTCGAGCTGGGCGGAGGTGGCCTCCAGCTCACGCTGTACGCCGGCGCGGATCTCTCCACCCAGCCGCCGGCGTTCGCTATCCTGCGCGGTCAGGATGCGCTGCCGCGATGCGCGGAGCTCGGCGGCCTGTGCCGATAGATCGGCCAACCGCGCCTGCAACTCGGCCGTGAGACGCACGTTGTGCAGCACCAGCCCCGCCTGCGCTGCGAGGTCCGCGAGCAGCCGACCCTCCCCCGGGGTGATCGGCTGACCCGGGCCCTCGCGAACCGCGATCTCTCCAACCGGCTCATCGCGATACGAGACCGGCAGGGTGCGCGCGAACTGATCACCGCTCGAATTCGGCGGCCAGACCGTCGAACGTTTGGTACCACCCGGCAGGATCAGCGTCACCCGTGCCGCCTGGGCGCCGACCCCCCGGGCCGCCGCTTCGGCCATCTGGGGCAAAACCTCGTCGGCCGACAGCGTGCCCGCCATCCGATCGGCGAAGCCGGCCATCACCTCGTACGGCGTGGCGCGCTCGCCGTAGACGAGCCGGTTGGCAAACCGTTGCACGCTCTCGCGAACCGGCTGGAAGGCCACGGCGACGATGGCGGTCGCGACGATCGACAGCGCCAGGTTGGGTCGGCTCCCCGATCCCACCAGTGTCCCGATCCCAACCACGACCCCAACGTAGACCGCGGTGATGAAGGCGGCGAGTGCGCCATAGACGAGCGTCCGGTTGAGGACGACGTCGATGTCATAGAGTCGGTAACGGAGGACCGCGATCCCGATGCTGATCGGCAGCAGCGGAACGACCACGACCACGAGTAGGTCATCAACCACCGCGGGGATGGCGCCGTTCAAGATGAACGGGACCGCAGCGACCACCACGGCGAACAGGAACCAGCGAAGTTGTCGCCGCTGGAGACTTCCCGCCCGGCGATACCGAATGATCACCGACGCCAGCGAACCGCCCAGAGCAACGAGGCCGAATGGCACAGCGAAGTCGACAAGGTTCCGAAGGAAGGGCTGCCAGGCCGGAATGGTGATCGGGTTGGTCAACTCGGGATAGGTAGTGCTGACCGGCCCTGGGCTGAACGCATTGCCGAGGAAGGCGAACGCCGCGAAGATAAGCCCGCTGAAGAGCGCGAC
Source organism: Chloroflexota bacterium (assembly GCA_005882525.1). Classification (GTDB taxonomy): domain Bacteria; phylum Chloroflexota; class Dormibacteria; order CF-121; family CF-121; genus CF-13. Next base: position 16,079 of record VBGO01000085.1, on the reverse strand, counting down.
CACCCAGCGAGATGAGAGCAGCCGGCCATCCGGAAAGAACATCGGAATGAGCAGGAGGATCATGAGGACAAACGGAATCCAGCCCCACCCACTGATCCACGCAACGGCTTCGCCAAACGGAATCGAGCCAGGATGCCGCAGCGCAAACTCAGCGTAGTCCGCGCTGCCGAAGATGACATAAACGTTCACGCCCACTGCCAGGAGGAGCCAGCCAATCAGGTGCCGCCGGTCCCGATGCAGGATGAGGAGTCCCATTGCCGGGAAGGACAAGAAGCCGATGATGCCAATCGCCGCCGTGGGGTCGAGCCTGCCGGTGTTCGCCGCACTGATGGCCGAACCGCCGATCGCTTCGGCCAGCGTCACGACAATCATCGCGATCGCGAGTGCGGGCACCGGAAGTCGCCGCCTCATGGGGCTACTCCGGGCACTGCACCCCAGCTCAGCCAGCGTCCCGGCCTCAAGCTCATGCCCTGATCGTGGCGCATCCGGCGACCGTCGTCGAGGGGGGTGCCATCAGGAGCCGGAGTTCGCTTTTCCACACTCAGAAGGTGGTAAACGCAGCTCGAACTCGGTCGTGGTGACCGGTGTCTAGGAGGGCGAGGGCGTCGGAGAATCGGTCGGGCTGGGAGTTGGCGTCGGGATATCAGTCGGACTTGGAGTTGGCGTGGGGATATCGGTCGGGCTGGGGGTCGGGGTTGCCGTGTCGGTCGGACTGGCTGACGGCGTCGGCGAGACGCCCCCGCCGGTCGGGCTCGTGGTCGGCGAAACCGGAGACGGCGTGACGCCCGGCTCTCGGCGATGGGTGGCCGCCAGCGCGGCGCGAATGACCGTGCCAAGCCCGTTGTCTGTCGCCCGGCTCGCCAGCGGGCTGCGATCGGCGGATGGGCTCGGGCTGAGCTGATCAGGAGCCGGGCTGGTTTCGCTCACCACCGCGGGCGACGAATGGGTCGCCGCGCTCGGGCGGTGCCGGGCGCCGAAGTACACTAGCGCGAACACCATGACCAGGACGATGAGGGCGAGGCTGGTCGCTACTTCGGTCGGCGCAAATATGGATTTGATCGCGAGCCATAGGCCCTTCCTGCGGATGGCTCCGGGCCCTCCTTGCGAGCCGAGCTCGCCGCGCCATTCTAGCCATATGGCGACCGACAAATGTGGTCAGGAATGACCGGAAAAGAGGTCCTCCAGTTGCAGCTAAACGGCCCTTTCAACGTGTTGCACGAGCGACTAGTGACGGTGAGTGCCCAAGAATGGATCGCCCGTGAGATTCTTGGAGCCTGGGCGGGTTCACCTTCTGGCACGCCGCCCGCAGGCATTGCGGCCTAACGAGAGGCCCGGATGGTCCGGGCCTCCCCTACTGACCGGTTAGCTGGCCTTGTTAGCGAATTCGTTCGTATAGGTCTCGCTGAGATTCGCGGTCTTACCCTTGAAGGACGAGACGTAGTTCTGCAGAATGCCGAGCACGGTTTGCGGGCCGGCCGCCGGCATCTTGCAGTCGGTGCCGAAGATTGACAGCTGGTTCTTGAGCGCCGCCACGTAGAGGTCCTTGCTCGGAACCAGGTAGTCGGCCGGCATCTTGTCGGCGATCTCGGCCGCGGTGTGGGCCTTCATCCACTTCAGCGTCTTGACGTAGACGTTCACCAGCCGCTGGGCCACATCCTTGTGGCTGTTGACCCAGTCGTTCTTGGCGAAGATGCCAATGAACGGGTAGTCGCCGCCGAGCGCGGCCTTGGTGCTGGTGGGTGTCATCAGGTCAACTAGGACCTTGGCGTCCCCGCTCTGGAGCAGGCGCGTAATGGTCGGCTCGGTCGTCATGCCCGCATCGATCGTCCCGTTCTTGATGGCTGCGATGAAGGTGTTGCCGGCGCCGACCGCCACGAAGTGGGCGTCGGACCCCTTGTAACCCGCCTTACCGAGCAGGGCCAAGGTGATTGTGTGGGTGCCCGACCCGATGTCGGTGACGCCCAGGTTCTTCCCTTTCAGGTCGGACGGCGACTTGATCGAGTCCGCTTTCTTGGTTGCCACCATCTCCGCTTCGCCCGGCGCGATGCCGAACTGACAAATCGTCTCGATCTTCTTGCCCAGGGCGTTGAGCTCGACCGGGTGACTGTAGGCACCCGATCCGGCGTCGACGTTGCCCGCGACGACTTCGAGCTCGGTCCCCTGCCCGGAACCCTCGTCGACCAAGGTGATATTGATCTTCTCGGCGTCGAAATAGCCGAGCTGCTTGGCAAGCATGTTCGGCAGATAGATCTGCTTGTTGAGACCGCCGACCATGAGCTTGAGATCGACCGGCTGCATCGCCGCAGGCGAGCTGCCTGAACCGGCGTTGTTGGAAGTCCCACCGCACGCAGCCAGGGCAATGGCTAGTGCCACGGTCCCTCCTACCGCAACGAACGCGCGACGTCTAGATCCGTCCATCAATCGTTTCTCCTCCCTAAATCGGTATTTCGCCGCTGACTCGACTGGGTCGCCATTTGATGAGCCGGTTTTCGAGTGCGCTGATCAGCCCCTCTGCAATGAGGGCGAGGACGGCGAGCACGAACATTCCGGCGAATACCCCGTTCACGTCAAAGGTGTGGCCGGCGTTGTAGATGAGTTGTCCGAGGCCCGCTGTCGCGCCGAAGAGCTCCCCGACGACGGCGCCAACGATGGCCAGGCCGAAGCTGATGTGCAGGCTGGCCAGAATCCACGACATCGCCGACGGGATGATGATCTCGGTTGTCAGGCGGCGGTTGTCGGCCCCGAGGATGCGTGCATTCGCGACCAGGTTACGGTCGACCTCGCGAACGCCCTGGAACGCATTGAAGAAGACGACGAAGAAGACGAGCACCACGGCGGTCGACGCCTTGCCCCAGACGGATAGACCGAACATGATGGCGAAGAGCGAGCCCAGCACGACCCTCGGGATCGCGTTCGCGCCTTTGATGAATGGCGAGAGGACTTCAGCGATCAGCTCGACGCGTCCAAGCAGAATCCCAAGCACGATGCCCAGCGCCGAGCCGATGACGAAGCCCAGCACGGCCTCCTCCATCGTGACCGCGGCCTGCAACCACAGCGGGCCCAGCGCCGTGCCATCGGTGATCCAGGTCCAGAGCCGCACCACGACGCCCGATGGTTGCCCAACGAAGAAAGGGTCGACGATGTTCAGGCGAGTCGTGAGTTCCCAGCTGCCGAGCCAGACCACGGCAAACACAAGGCGAAGCACATAGATCGTCAAGCGCCGGCGGCGCGCGGCGCGTGAGCGGCGCGCCACGAGGTCGGCGTCGATCCCCGCGCTTTCCGCCTTGGCATCCAGTGGACCGGGCGGTGCCCCATCCTGGCGGCGGGTATCCGCGCTGGAGAACGGCGGCACGCCGCCATGCGCGGACACGCTAGACGGCGGCACCGTGCTTCTGACGCTCATAGCTCACCAGCACCTCATCTCGTAGCTGACTCCAAATCGCCTCGTAGATCTGCGCGAAGCGGGGCTGAAACCGGATCTCGGCGACGTTCCGCGGCCGCGGCAGATCCACCTCGTAGGTGCCTTTGACGGTCCCTGGCCCAGCGGTGAGGACGACCACCCGATCGGCGAGTGCGATCGCTTCCTCGAGGTCATGCGTGACAAAGACAACCGAGGCGGAGGTTGACGCCCACAAGGCGAGCAACTCGTCCTCCATCAGCGTTCGCGTCTGCACGTCGAGAGCAGAGAAGGGCTCGTCCATCAGCAGGATCCGTGGACCGTTGATCAGGCTCTGGGCCAGGCCGACTCGCTTGCGCATGCCACCCGACAGCTGGTGCGGATAACGGTCCTCGAAGCCGGCCAGTCCTACCCGGGCAATCCAATCCTTCGCCCGAGCATGGGCATCGCGGCCCGGCGCGCCGTGGTAGCGAGGACCCGCCGCCACGTTGTCGAGCACCGTCTTCCAGGGGAAGACGGCGTCGGTCTGGAAGACGTAGCCGATGCCGTCGGCGATGCCCTTGACCGGGCGGCCCTCCACTCGTACCTCGCCAGCGCTGGCGAGCTCCAGGCCGGAAATCAGCGCCAGGGTCGTCGATTTCCCGCAGCCGGTCGGCCCGACGACGGCACAGAACTCGCCGGGTGCGACGTCCATCGTGAGATCGCGCAGGGCGGTGTAGATGCCGCCCTTAGGGGTGGCGAACCGCTTGGTGACGCCGCGCAGCTCGATCGACGGGCTGGCCATCGCCGTCACCGTAAATGGGCCGGATGGCTGCTGAAAAGGCTTCCGGAGTTTGCGACCGTTTTGGTCGTTGTGGTCGCTTCCTCCGCTCGTGATGACGGGCTACGATGAACGCGATGCATCGCCCGCGCTTCAGCCTGGCATCGCGGATTCTTGCGTTCCAGCTCGCCATCGTCCTGGGAGCGCTGCTCGTCGGCGCGATCGTCTCCATCATCGTCGAGCGACAGCGGCTCGACGCGCAGTACGAGCAGCGAGCTCTGACCGTCGCTCAGTCGGTCGCTGGCATGCCGTCGGTGCGCGATGCGCTCAACGACTCGGATCCCTCGCGCACCCTGCAGCCGCTCGCCGAGGGAATGCGCAGAGCCTCCGGCGCCAGCTTCGTCGTCATCGCCGGCGCCAACGGCATCCGCTACTCCCACCCCAACTCGTCCATGATCGGCAAGCCGATCGACGAAGACCCGAGCGCGATCCTGGCAGGACACACGTTCGTCGGCATCCAGCAGGGCACGCTCGGCGTCTCGGCCCGCGGCAAGGCGCCCATCTTCGACGGCAGCGGGCGCGTCATTGGCATCGCCTCGGTTGGTTTCCTGGAACAGGAGCTGTCTCGCCAGCTGGCGAGCAACCTCCCGCTATTGGCTCTCTACCTGCTGGTGGCGGTGGCCCTTGGCGTTATCGGCTCACTGCTGCTGGCCCGCCACCTCAAGCGTCAGACTTTTGGGCTCGAACCCGAGGAGATCGCGACGCTGCTCGAGCAGCGCGAGGCGAGCCTGCACGGGATCCGAGAAGGGACGATAGCCACCGATGTCGACGGGAAGGTCACGCTGATCAACGATGAGGCCCGCCGGCTGCTACGACTGTCCGGCGACAGCCTGGGACGGCCGCTCACGGAGGTCCTGCCTCCAGGCCGAGTTCGCGATCTGCTGATCGGGCAGGTCACCGGTGCCGACGAGGTGGTGCTGGCCGCCGATCGAGTCCTCGTGGTTAGCCGGATGCCGGTCGTGGTCCGCGGCCGCACCATCGGACACGTCGCCACCTTCCGCGATCGCACCGAGCTGGAGAGCCTGCTGCGCGAGCTCGACAATGCCCGCAGCGTCACGGAAGCCTTGCGCGCGCAGGCGCACGACTTCTCGAACCGACTGCACACGATCGCTGGAATGATCGAGTTGGGGCGTCACGAGGAGGCGATCCAGATGACGACCGAGTCATCCAACGTGTCGCAGGAGCTCACAGAATCGCTGCTCGAGCGCGTCGGCGACCCGGTCCTGGGCGCATTGCTGCTCGGCAAATCGGCGGTGGCCGCGGAGCGCGGCATCCAATTTCGCTTGTCGCCCGACAGCCGCCTCGATGGTGACGCCGGTCACCCGCGTGACTTGATCACCGTGGTCGGCAACTTGATCGACAATGCGCTGGACGCCGCGGCGACCTCGTCGAACGGCGGGCCTCGATGGGTGGAAGTTTCGATCCATAAAGCCGACGGCGATGTCGTCATCCAGGTCCACGATTCCGGCCCGGGAATCGGCGCGGGCGAGCTGGAGCGGATCTTCTCCGAGGGCTACACCACCAAGCTGGCCGGTCCGGGTTCGCGACGCGGGCTCGGCCTCGCCCTCGTGCAACAGGTGGCGACCCGTCGGGGCGGCGCGGTCACCGTGGTGAACCAGGGTGGCGCCTTGTTCACGGTCCGGCTGCCATTCACCGCCAAGCCGGTACCGGCCGCAACCGCATGATTCGCACCCTGATCGTCGACGACGATTTCCGGGTCGCTGCGCTCCACCGCGCCTACGTCGAAAAAGTACCGGGCTTCACCGTCGTCGGCGAGGCCGGGACCGGTGCCGATGCGCTCCGGCTGATCGCGCAAGCCAAACCCGACCTCGTCCTGCTCGACATCTATCTGCCGGATATCTCGGGGTTGGAGGTCATGCGCACCATCCGCGAAGCCGGCGCCGCTCGGGTGGACGTGATCGCCATTACCGCGGCGCGCGACGTGGAGAGTCTCCGGTCGGCGATGCACGGCGGTGTCGTCCATTACCTGATCAAGCCGTTTCGATTCGCCGCACTCGAAGAGAAACTACAGAGCTACGCGGCGATGCATCGGCGCCTCAAGCAACTCTCCGAGGCGGACCAGCACACGGTCGACACGCTCTACCACATCCTCAGGCACGGCGGCGGCGAGACGCTACCCAAGGGCCTCTCTCGGCCGACCCTCGAGCTGGTCACGCGCATCCTGCAGGAGGCCGCGCACGATCTCGCCGCGGCCGAGGTCGCCGACCTCGCCAGCCTCAGCCGCGTCACCGCCCGCCGCTATCTCGACCACCTCGTCCAGGCTGGCCGCGTTGAGGTCGTGATGCGGTACGGATCGCCAGGCCGGCCCGAGCATCGCTATCACCTGGTCGCGGCCGGCTCACTGGCACCGCCCGGCGCATAAACCAGGCGCAATCGATCCGTTTAGCGCGAAGCCAGCATCATTGCCGCAGCGGTTCGGCTGCGGACACCCAGCTTGTCGTAGAGATGTTCGAGATGCTTCTGTACCGTACGAGGGCTGAGGGTAAGGCGCTCGGCGATCTGTCGATTCGTCTTGCCGTCCGCCACCAGCACGAGGACATCGTGCTCTCGCCTCGTCAATGACGCGAGGGCGGCGGCCGGCGACGACCTGAGCGCCCGCTCGGCCGCATCCGCGCGTTCACCAAGCGTCGTTCTTTCGGCGGCATTCCGGTACGCCTGCGCCAAGTGAGGGCGGATGGTCTCGAGGATTGAGCGATCACGCTCAGAGAAATCGCGTCGAGACCGGTTCAACGCGATCCCAATCACGAGCTGCGGAGCCGACGGGATGGTCACAGCCATCTGGTAGTTGATCGAGAGCGGGCGGAAGAACTCGTTGTGCAGGCCGAGGCCTTGGAACTCGGACAGGCTGAGGAAGTCCGAGATCTTCCGCGGCTGGCTCTCCCGGGTTCGCGCATAGTGCGCGATCAGAGGATGCTGGTGCGCGTAATGCTCGAAGGTCGCCACCTGTGAGGCATTGATGAAGCCAGCGGGCTCTTCGATCATGTGAGCGCGCTGCCGGCGCGGATCGATCTCGTTATAGGTCAGGATCTCGCTCTCGATCAGCCGGCTTAGGCCCACTAGCGCGCTTCGTGGGAAGGCCTCCAGACGCTCAACCGCATAGAGCTGGCGCAGGAAACCGAGCACCGCCTCGTAGTCGGACGGTCCAAGCCCTTCCAAGCCCCTCTTCCCAGGAGCGAGCATACGCCTTCTGGCGTATTGACGCCACTGACCGACACGCGTAGATAGGGAGCACGCGACGCTGCGTGTTGCCGGAGGTGGGAACGAGGAGGAAACACATGCGCTGGAAACGCTCGATCAGTGTGCTGGCTTCGACCGGTCTGCTGGCCGTGGGGCTGGCCGTCCCGGCCCATGCCGATGCGACGGTCACGGTTGGCGTCGGTCACTTCGACCCCGACAACCAGGATCCGTCGACCGGCACGGTGGTCGAGTACACCGATTTCTTCGGCCGAAGCGTGCGCGTCCATTCGGGTGACACCGTCAACTTCCAGACTCAGAAGAACGAGTTTCATTCCATCGCGCTTGCCCCGGCGGTCATACCGCTCCCGGTCTTCGTCGCGGACACTGATGACGCGCCGGCCAAGGGGACGGGCTTGCCGAAGGTTGCCGGGGGACCCGGATTGTTCAAGGCGTTCGAGCCGCCCCCGCCCTGCGGGGCGCAGGGCACACCGTGTGAGTTCGATGGCAGCTCGCCGGTAGACGCCGGCGCCATCGCGGGCTTCGATCCCGCCACCGGCCAGCCGGCGAACGTCGATTGGAACGTCAAGATCACGGCGCCGACGGGCGACTATGCCTACTTCTGCTACATTCACCCGGGCATGCAGGGCGTGCTGCATGTCGTCCCGTCCGGCGCGGAAAGCGACTCCGGCAATCAGATCACGGCGACACAGGCTCAATTCCTGCAGGATCAGTCGGAGGCGACCAGCCTGATCGCCAACGATAACAACGCCGCTCCCAGCGGTGCTCCCGGCAGCCGCACCTGGTCGGTCCACGTCGGCGATACGACCAGCACCCTGCACGCCGCCATCCTCGGGATGATGCCGCGCTCGCTACCCAACGTCGTATCCGGTGACTCGGTCAAGTTCCTCTGGGGCGCATTCGAGCCGCATACAGTCGGGTTTGGTCCCGACGCAAACCTTCCGGGCCCCTTCGGATGGGATTGCGGCAAGGCGTACGTCGCGTTTGGGCCCAGCGGTCCCGGCGCCCCGCCGCCCTGCACGGAGTTCGAGAACGGGAATCCGGAGATCATCGGCGACCCGGGTACCCGAGGCCCTGGTCAGGGCCTGAACAGGAACGGGGTGACCGACTCCGGCATTCTGGTCGGAAGCGCCTACGGCGTGAATCCGGGCACGGAACGGTGGTCGGTGGCGGCGGCCCAACCAGGCAGCTACGAATACCACTGCACGGTCCACGACTTCATGATCGGAACGATCAGCGTCACGGGCACCTAGGCCAGACACGGCCCCGGGCCTGACGCGCGGATCAGGCCCGGGCCGCGCCGCGTGGCATGGGGCATCAAGCTCAGCAGTTACGCGAGAGGGCCGATTCTCCGAACTCGGAGCATTGACACAGCGTGTCCAGACGTGGTGTGGATAAGCTATCGGGAAGCTTCCAGGCGACGCCTGCCCTTATCCGCGCCCTTTCCCAGAGGACTTCGCGGCCTGCCCAGCGTTTGAACGGATTGACTACAGCCCCGCCTCACCGAGTGGTGAGGCGGTCCGCATGGTGAGTTCCTGCCGTCATCTGATCGTCGGCATGTACTGGGACGGCACCAGACACCGGTATGGAAGATGCCAACTGGGCGACGGCGCGGCCCGATTGGCCTTTCTCAAGACTCAGATCGCGGACAGCGACTCGTATGTCAACTGGCATGCGGATCCCGACGACGTGGGTCTCGTACCTCCGCCGATCATGCCGCCCCGCTAGCGTCGCCTGAGTCCGGATGGAGCTGACGCATATCCTGGTGGTCAGCGATCTGCAACGATCGCTCGCCTGGTACCGGGACGTCCTCGGGGCCACACTCACAGGTGAGTATGGTGGGACGTCGGCGGTCTTCAACTACGACGGTGCCTGGCTGCTGATCGTCACGCCGGGTGGTGAGACACCCGACAAACCGGGAACAGAATTCGTGCCGCCACCCAATCCCTCAAAAATCAGCCACAGCATGACGATTCGAGTCCCGGACTGCCGCGCGGCATATAAGATGTTGCGTTCCCGCGGTGCCGAGTTCATGACCGAGCCGCGCGAGTCCGCCTGGGAAGTGCGCTGCTTCTTCCGCGACCCGGACGGGCACCTCTTCGAGATCAGCGAACGCAAAGCGTAGAGTCCTCGATACCGATAGAGTCATCGCGGAACGCGGCCGGCGAGAGGAGGGAAAGCTCATGCTCAAGACAGAACTCTGCGCTCGACTCGGGATCGAACATCCGATCCTCTCGGCTGGGTTCGGCCCAGGCGCCGGGCCCGAAGTCGTGGCGGCGGTCTCGAATGCCGGTGGCTGCGGCGTGCTCGGCGCCAGTGGTTTCCGGGTGCCCTATCTTCGTGAGCTGATCCGGCGAGTGCGGGCGCTCACCAGCAAGCCGTTCGGCGTCAACCTCATTCTCGAAGACATCGAGGAGGGCCCGATCGAGGCGTGCCTCGACGAACGTGTCCCGCTCCTGGTCTTTTTCTGGGGCGATCCGGCACCCTACGTCGGCCCGGCCCACGCGCGCGGAGTGAAGGTGGCGATCCAGGTCGGGTCGGCCGAGGAGGCGCGCGAAGCCGCCGAGGCGGGCGTGGACTTCGTGATTGCGCAGGGCGTGGAAGCGGGCGGTCACGTGCGGGGTACGACGGCGCTCTCGGTGCTCGTTCCGGCGGTGGTCGATGTGGTCGCACCGCTCCCGGTGCTTGCGTCGGGTGGCGTCGCCGACGGTCGAGGCCTGGTCGCCGCCCTCAGCCTGGGTGCCCAGGGGGTCTCGATGGGCACGCGCTTCGTCGCCAGCGAAGAAGCCTTCGTGCCACCCCTGTACAAAGCGCGAATCGTCAGCAGTCAGGCGGAGGACACCGTCTACACCGAGGACCTCTTCGACGTTGGCTGGCCGAACGCGCCGCATCGCGTCCTGCGCAACGCCATCGTTCGAGAATGGGAGGCCGCGGGAAGGCCGCCGAGCGGCCAGCGACCCGGTGAGGGGACCACTGTCGGAAGTCGTACGCGCGCGGGTGAGACCTGGGAGATCCCAAAATACGCAAGCATCACGCCCACCCCTGAATACACCAGCGACCTGGAGTACCTCCCCTTCTGGGCGGGACAGACCTGCAGCCTGATCCACGACATCAAACCGGCTGGCCAGGTCGTGCGCGACATCGTTGCGGAGGCCGAGCAGGTTATCGACCGCCTGGCGCGGATTCGCTCGGCGCCGCAGCCGGTATAGGTGCCTTGAAGGCCCGGCGGACCTGGGCGGCCGCAATGGCGGCGCTGCTGCTGGTCGCTTGTGGGCAAACCGCGCAGGGGACGGGCCAGTCTTCCGCCTCCCCGGCGACGGCGCGGCAGCTCACTGACCTGGGAGCGCAGGTCTTCCCCTATGTGGCGCAATTTCAGTTCTATACGACCTGCATCAACTTCAAGGAGAATGGCGCCGAGCCGCCCACCGGCCACGACTATTCCGCCTGCCCGATCACTGACGCGCTGCACGCCCGCCTGCAGTCGACCCAGGCGAATTTCTGTCCGTGCGATCAGAACCCGTCCACCACGCGCGAGATCAAGGTCACGCCGCGACCCGGTGGCGGCCTCGTCATCGTGCAGCTCTACGGCGGCCAAATTAAAGTGGAAATGGTCGCCGTGACCGTGGGTGGAAAGCTGTTGGTGAACGATCTACCGGCAAAGGGCGACGTGGAAAACAGCACGAGCACGCCGATCGTTTTCGACGCCAAGCCGTCGGCCACCCCGACAGCCCCACCCAAGCCAACCGCCCCGCCGGGGACAGGATCCCGCGTCCTGAACGTCCCCTGGTATCACCAGGCCTACGTGCTGAGCTGCGAATCCGCCGCGCTACGGATGGCGCTCGCCTACCAGCGCATCGCGACCACCGACCGGGCGGTGCTCGATATCATCGGCCACGATCTCCGAGGGCCGGTCTTCGATAGTTCGGGGATGCACTGGGGGAATCCGTTCGCGACTTTCGTGGGCAACGTCAACGGCAGCGAGGTCGCCTTGACCGGCTATGGCACCTATTACCCGACCATCGCGCACGCGGCGACCGTGCTCGGCGGCCGCGTGCTCAGGTCGGGCCAGAACATCTCGCCGGCCGATCTGTACGACGCCATTCTCAGCGGCCACCCCGCGGTCGTCTGGGTGACCTACCACTGGGTCAAGCTGACGCGCAAGGACTATGTCGCCTTTGACGGCAAAACCGTGCCGTATGCCGGTCCGGGCGAGCACGCCGTCACGGTGGTCGGCGTGCAACCGACCAAGGTGCTGATCAACAACCCGTCGACCGGCGTGGAGTGGATCGACAAGCGCACCTTTGAGGCCGTTTACGCCATCTACGACCACATGGCCGTGATCCTCGCCTAACATCTCTGTCAGTGCCGGTCACTCATGGCGCGCCGACGGTCACCATCAATCATGACCACCAGTTCATGGTGTCCGACCCCAACGCCACGATGGTGCCGACCGGCCCATTCGGCTTCTTCGCCCGGGATACGCGGTTTGTCTCCAGCTACTCGGTCACTATCAATGGGCGGATTCCGCTCCTGCTCGACGCGAGCACGATCGACCACTTCTCGGCACGTCACGAGTTCACCAGCCCGGAGCTCCCGCTGGCCGGCACCCGCAATGGCGCCGAACACGACATTGTCCTCGAGGAGCGCGCGATCGGCTTTCGTCTAGACCGAACGATTTTCGAGGGAATCCACGAGGACTATGACCTCATTAGCTACGCGCCCTATCCGATCCGGCTGATCCTCGAAGTCGCGATCGAGTCGGACTTTGCCGACATCTTCGACGTCCGGCGCAGGCGGCTGGTCCGCCGCGGGGACCTGCAGAGCTCCTGGCACGAGAAGGCCGGCGAGCTGCGGACCACCTACAGCAACGGCGCCTTCAAGCGCGAGCTGCACGTCTGTGTGAAGCGCGAGGACTCGCACCCGGAGTTTGCCAACGGCCGGATGCAATTCGTCATAAACCTTGCGCCGAAGCAGACGTGGCACACCTGCGTCGAATGGCTGCCCGTGATCGATGGGAAGCGGGCCCGCGTGCTGCCCTGCACGGCGGTGCAAAAGCGCGATCCGGAGATGGCCACCGGCGTGCTACCCGCCGTTGATGTCGCGACCAGCCACTCGACGCTGCCGGCGATCTGGCGGCAGGCAGTCGCCGACATGGAGGCGCTCCGGATGGCGGACTTCGCCGTGCAACGCAGCGTCTACATCCCGGCGGCCGGTATTCCCTGGTACGTGACCTTGTTCGGTCGGGACACGCTCGTGGTCGCCATGGAGAGCATCAGCGGCTTTCCCGAGTTCGCGTTCGGCGCGCTCGACCGCCTCTCGCGGGTGCAGGCGACCGATGACAACGCCGAGCAGGACAAGGAGCCCGGCAAGATCCCGCACGAGCTGCGCTACGGCGAGCTGGCCAGCCTCGGGCTTCTTCCCTTCACGCCGTACTACGGCACGGCGGATGCGACGTTGCTCTTCTTGATCGTCTTCTCCTATGCCTATCAATGGTCCGGCGACAAGGACATCCTCGACCGCTACCGGCCGAACGCCGAGGCCGCCCTCAAGTGGATGCTCGAGTACGGGGACCGCGACGGGGACGGCTTCCAGGAGTACAAAACCCGCTCGCCGGTCGGTTTCTACAACCAGGGGTGGAAGGACTCTCACGACGGCATCCGGCACGAAGACGGCACGATCGCGCCGCTCCCCATCGCGCTATGCGAGCTGCAGGGTTATGCCTTCGACGCCCTGTTGCGCATGTCGGAGGCCTATCAGATCTGGGGTGACGATACCCGATCGGCCGAGCTGCAACGGCGAGCCGTCCGCCTCTACGAGGAGTTCAACGACCGGTTCTGGTGGGAGGAAGAAGGGACCTATTATTTGGGCCTCGACGGCCACAAGCAACCCATTCGATCGGTGGCGTCGAACGCCGGACATTGCCTGGCCAGCGGCATCGTTCCGCCGGATCGTGCCATTCGCGTCGTCGACCGCCTCATGCAGCCGGACATGTGGAGCGGTTGGGGCATCCGCACGCTCTCGACCAAGCATCCTTCATACAACCCAAACTCGTATCACCTCGGATCAGTCTGGCCCCACGACAACGCCACCATCGCGGGCGGGTTTCGGCGGGCCGGCCGCCACACCGAGGCGCAGCAAATCGCGGAAGGCATCTTCGCGGCCGCCGAACGCTTCGACCAGTACAGTCTGCCGGAGCTCTGGGCGGGGGTGGCGCGCGAGCCGGGTGCCTTCCCGGTCCCGTACCTGGGGACCAACGTCCCGCAGGCTTGGGCTGCCGCATCCATCTTTCGTCTGATTGCGATCCTCTGCGGGATTCACACCAGCGGCACCACGAAGGTGATCTACGTCAACCCCGACCTACCCGACTGGCTGCCCGATCTCACGCTGAAGAATCTCCGCGCGGGCAAGGGTGCGGTAGAGCTTCGCCTCAAGCGCGACGATGTGGAAGTGTTGAGTAACACGACGGGATTCGAGATCGTCCACGGCCCCATCCCGCGACCGCCGATCAAGGAAACACCGCTCGCGCGGACGTAAATGGCGACCCGGCGTCGGAAAACCGCACCAGAACGGAACGTGGCGGAACGCGCTCGGCGGCTGGCAGCGCTCAATCAGGCCGCGCTGGCGATTGCCGGCGACCTCGATCTCGATCGGGTGCTGGAAAAGATTCTCCGGACGGCGGCGCGCCTGGTCGGCGCCCGATTCGGCGCGCTCGGCATCCCCGATGGCCACGGAGGCTTTGGTCGTTTCCTCACGGTTGGCATCTCCGAAGCGCGCGCCGACCGCATCGGGAGCCTGCCGCGCGTTCACGGGGTGCTCGGCGCCCTGGTGACGGAGGGCAAACCGATTCGAGCCCGCGACATCCGCCGGCATCCCGAGTTTTCGTGGTATCCGCAGGCGCACCCGGAGATGGTCGAATTCCTCGGGGTGCCGATCCGTCATCGGGACCGGGTACTGGGCAACCTGTTCTTCTCCGGCGCCCGTGGAGGTGCCTTCACTGCCGAAGACCAGCGGCTCGTCGAGATGCTGGCGGCGCACGCCGGGGTGGCGATCGCCACGGCGCAGCTCTACGCCGATGCGCAACAGCTCGCCATGCTCGAGGAGCGCAGTCGGGTGGCTCGAGAGTTGCATGATGCCGTCTCCCAGACGCTGTTCAGCCTCGTCTACGAGGCGCGGGCGGCCGCCGAGCAGGTGCAGACCGACCCCCAAGGGGCGGCGGCGCACCTCTCGCAAGTGCAGCAGCAAGCCGGCGGCGCGCTCGAAGAGATGCGCAACCTGGTCCTGGCCCTGCAGCCCAAGAGCCTCGAGCGCGATGGCCTGGCGGCCACGTTACGCGACCACGTCGACGGCCTACGCCGGATCCATCGGGCGGCGATCGAGGCTCGGATCGATGACGGTGACCGGCTCGCCCCCGATCAGCAGCTCGCCGTGCTGCGCATCGCGCAGGAGGCGCTGCACAATGCGGTGAAGCACGCCGGCGCGGTTCCGATTCGCCTCGACCTGCGTCATGCCGGCAACGGCACCCGGTTGGTGGTGAGCGATGAGGGTCCGGGATTTGACGTCAAACGGATGGCGCGTACTCGACGCACTGTGGGGCTGCACGCGATGCGTGATCGCGCGCACGCCGTCGGCGCAAACCTGACGATCGAGAGCGAGCCGGGCGGCGGCTCGGTCATCCGGCTCACCATCCCCAGCCGCGGGCGGCGCACGACGTGACAGAGCGAATTCGCGTGGTCATCGTCGACGACCACGCCGTGGTGCGCCGCGGGCTTCGGGCGTTCCTCGACCTCCAGCCGGACATCGAGGTTGTTGGTGAAGCGGCCGATGGGGTGAGTGCGGAGGACGTGTGCGGCATGCTCCGCCCCGATGTCGTGCTGATGGACCTGGTTATGCCGGGCACCGACGGGATCGGGACCATCCGCCGGCTCCGCCAGGCCCTTCCCGGATCGGCCGTGCTGGTTCTGACCAGCTACCTGGATGACGTCCACGTGTTCGCGGCCCTCGAGGCGGGCGCCGCCGGCTACCTCCTCAAGGATGTGCAACCGGACGAGCTGGTGCGCGGCATCCGGCAGGTGCGCCTGGGGGAGCCGGCCATCCACCCAAGGTGGCCGCCCGGCTCGTCCAGCACGCAACGCAACCAGCGACCTTTGCCGATTTCACGCCTCGCGAACGAGACGTTTTACGGCTGCTGGCCGAAGGCTTCCCAAATAAGGAGATCGCCCGCCGCCTCTCGCTCTCCGAAAAGACCATCAAGACCCATGTCAGCAATATCCTGCAGAAGCTGGGAGTTACCGATCGCACCCAGGCTGCCGTGCTCGCGGTGCGGCGCGGGCTGGTCCAGTAGCTCCGCCTAAAGGCGGAGATGGAATTCGTTCGGCCGCCCGATGGCCCCGGGGGCGGTCGCGCGTCACGATGGAGTCATGACCGATCCCGAGTCTTTGTTCGTCATCATCTCCACCGATCTGGCGCAGCGTCGAGCTCACACGCTGGAGCGGGCCGCGTCGGTCCGGGAGCCCGAACGGGCAGAGGCGCCGGCGCCCACCGAAACCTGCTACGCGTCCGGAGACTACGGCGATGCCGCTTGAGGGAAAGGTCGCGCTTGTCACCGGAGCGTCGCGCGGACTTGGCCGAGCAATCGCGCTCGCCTTC
>VBGO01000420.1 GCA_005882525.1 Chloroflexota bacterium | reverse complement strand
GTGCTGGTCGATGAGCAACAACGCCCACGGCATCAGGGCGACCGCCAGGTAAGGGCCGCTCAACCCGACCAGATTCGAAAGGTCGCCCGACGGCGACCGAAATCCGAGCGGGAGCCGGACGTGGAGCAGCCGGCATCGCCAGACAAGGACGCCGGTTTGGACGATCATGCCGAATACCCAGCCGATCGCCAGCGCCACGATTCCATAGCTCCTGCCCCAGACGAGGATCGCCACGAGGGCGAACAGCGACGGGAGCACCTGGCTGGCCGCCGGCAGAGCAAAGGATCGCAGCGCGTTCAGGAGCGATTTGAGCAGTTCGTTCAGGCCGACCAGCCAGACCAAAGGCAGCAAGAGGACCACCACGCGCGAAACCTCGCGGCGCGCCGGTGCGCCGAAGCCGGGAATGACAAGTGAGAACCAGGCATTTTCCAACACAACGAGCAGCACCATCCCGAGGAGCAAGCCAACGGATAACAGCGTGACGACGGTGCCGGCGAAGGCCCATGCCTCGGCCGGGCTGCGCTGACGGCTCTCCAGAAACGATGGAATGAACGTGCTCTGAAGAACGAAGGCAATCACCGTTGGGAGCAGCGTGACCGCCGCGAACGCGACGAGGTAGGCGTCGTACGTGATACCCGCCCCGAAGAGGCGAGCGACCGAGACTTCTTTTCCGAAGCTGACCACCGCGGTGAGGAGGGCGGCTGAGGCCACGGCCGATCCGGCGCGCAACAGGCCCCGGTTGACCGAGGGCGTCTTAGCTGGGGGCGATTCCAGGGGAACTAAACCCCAACCTCGGATTGCCGGGCGTGACGGCCAGGAAATGCGGCAAGGGTCTCCGCCGCCGACGCGACGACCACCGCGAGCAGTGCCCAATACATGTTTCCCCAAAAGCTCGGGTTCGTTTGCGAGGCGATTACGATGGTGATATAGCCGGCGGACGCGGCGACGGCAAGGCCTCGCTGCCGGCTCGTGCCATCCCTTGAGCGGCGCAGTGCCTTGATCAGCAGCGCGATCGCCACCACCTGCAGCGCCAGGTAGGCGGCGAGGCCGACGAATCCGCTCGTGTGGAAGACCTCGACGGTGATGTTCTCCGCCACGTACGGTCCGCACGACCGGCAACTCGGCGGTGGTGACGGTAGCAGCGCACGGTACGCGTCGCTGCCGTGGCCGAGGAGGGGTTTGCGCAATCCGTCTTCCGAAATCTGCTCCCAGAAGCCGAGGCGCTGGCTACCGGTACCTGCCTGGATATTCAGCAAGTTGGCGACGCGAGCTGCCAACACGGTCTTGACCGACGGCGCGACGAGCAGGCTGCCGGCGATCGCCAGCACGAAGATGGCCCCCACGGCAGCCAGCCTCGCCGGCGACAGGCCGAACCATTGCCTGGTGATCACCAGGATCAGGGTTGCCGCGACCAGGCCGCAGCCCGCCGCCAGCCAGGCGCCGCGCGAATACGAGAGCAGGACGCCAAGGAAAATCACCGCGCTCGCCAGTCCCAGCCACAACCGTGCGCGACCCGCTGAAAAGATGCTTCGGATCAGCGCCATGACTCCAATGGCGCCGAGGTAGGAGCCCATATTCGGGTCCAGCAGCAACGGGTGGGGGGTCGCGGTGGTGCCGCCGTTCATCGTCAGGTCGCCGATGTCGCTGAGCTGGATGAGATGTCGGGCTGGCTCGAAGCCAAGCTCAAAGAGCGCGAGCGTCAGAGCCGCAAACAACGCATACACGGCGGCGAAACCGGCGAGGAGCGAAAAGACGTGGTTGAGCGCGCCTGCGGAGCCAGCCGCGAACCGGAAGATCGACAAATACATTGCGATGTTGATGAGCAGGAGAAGGCTGCTGATCAGGCCACGCACGTGGTACGGGGCGTTTGGATTGATGAGCGTTGAGAAGAAAAAAAGCCCGTCGAGGAACACCAGGGCTGGCAGCAGTGGGGTTTCCAGGATCGGCTCTCGCCCGGCGAACCATCGATAGGCAATCGCCGGGAAGATGGCCGCAAATACCACGAATGACGGTCGCACGTTGAAGAGGCCGTTGCCAACCGGAAGTCGGAAGCTGTCGAGGAAGAGGGAGAAGATCAGCAGGGAGACGAGCAGCCGATTCGACGTCAGCCGAGAGAGGATCGATACATCCCGCGGAATCCGAATGCCCCGCCCGCGTGGCACAACGGGATCGCGGCTGGCCGGCGCGGCGGCCCGCGCGAATTTCACCGGAGCGAAATCCGGAGGTCACGGTCGAGGACAAATGCCTGCGAGGGACGGCTCCCCCGCCAGACGTCGACCCGTACCGGGTCGTCCCCGGTGCCGGCCTGTCGTTCCCAGACCAAGGAGCCCATCCGCGACGATGGAACGTCGTAGACGATTGTCACTGTGTAAAGGTTCCGAACCGTTCGAAACTGTCCGCCGACCTCGGTGTACCCTCCGTCGCTATTTGGGATGACCACCATCCCCTTGAGTGGTTGCCCCTCCGTGGTAACCATCCGCGATCCGGCGGGGAGGAACACGCGAAGGTAATCCTCGTAGAACGGCGCGATGTACTCG
>VBGO01000419.1 GCA_005882525.1 Chloroflexota bacterium | reverse complement strand
CGTAATGTTTACCGCCGGCAATCGCAATGTCACCGTCTTCGCCGACGGCGAGGTCGACCGCTCGCCATGCGGGAGCGGGACGTCGGCGCGGCTCGCCCTTCTTGATCAGCGCGGTGAGCTGGCCCGCGGCACCACCCTGATGCACGAGAGCGTGATCGGCGGTCGGTTCGCGACGCGGGTGGTGGGCGATGCGCGGGTCGGCGATTACCCGGCGGTGATGACCGAGATCGAAGGTAGCGCGCATCTGACCGGCTACCACCAGTTCGTGCTCGAGGCGGACGACCCGATCGGCCTGGGATTCTTGATCCGTTAGTGGGCCGCGACGATCTTCACCGCATCGACGATGAACTGCACGGCGATTGCCGACAGGAGCAAGCCCAGCACCCGCGTCAGTAGCTGAATCACCGAGGGTCGTAGCAGCCGCGCGATCTGATCGGCGAGCAGCAGGCCGATGGCCACCACCACCACGGCCGCGACGATGCCGAGGATCACCCCGATCATTCCGGAGACGTCCTCGTATCGCCTGGTCAGGACCATGACCGCGGCGATCGCGCCGGGACCGGCGAGCAACGGCGTCGCCAGGGGGACGAGCGCGACGTTGGCGGAGTCAGGTTGGGCAAACTCCTCGCCGCGCAACATCTGGAGGGCGACGAGCAGGAGGAGCAGGCCGCCCGCAATGGTGAGGCTTTCGACCGAGACGTGCAGGTAATCGAGGATCAGGCGGCCGAAGAGCGCGAAGATCACGACCAGTCCGCCGGCGACGCCCGCCGCTTCCAGCGCAGCCCGCCGCCGGCCTGCCGGCGTGCGTGCGGCCGTCAGGCTGATGAAGATCGGCGCACTGCTGAGCGGGTCCATGATCACCACCAGGGTGATGAATGCTTCGGCGAACGCCCGCCAATTCATGCCGTCAGCCTAACTTCCGCCAAGCATAGGATGAGATCACGGATGGCAAGAAAAGCCGACGATCTCCTCTGGAGCCTGGCGGAGAGCGACGAAGTCGAGATCGAGACGCGCCGCGACGCCAGGTCGCCGCTTCACCGCACCACCATCTGGATCGTGCCGACCGAGAACGGCGTCTACGTCCGCTCCTACAAGGGCAAGAAGGGTCGCTGGTACCAGGAGGCGCTTGCGAACCCGCTGGTGACGATCCGTGTCGGCCGGCGCAAGGTGACGGCGCGCGCCGAGCCGGAGCACACCCCGCCGGTCATCCGGGTGGTGAACGCCGGGTATCGCAAAAAGTACGGCGAGCGCTGGCCGGACGAAACCAAGGAGATGCTCAGACGACCCCTGCTCCCGACGACGCTTCGACTGACGCCGGTCTGAGCGCGGCGGGAACTTCGAGCCGAGGTCAGTACGGCGTCAGCAAGTCGGGATCCCAGCGCTGGCGGCGAGCGCCCGCCTGGAAGGTCGACTCGGCAAACTCGAGGATGGCTCGGCGTGGATCCTTCTCCTGTCGCACCGATTCGTACGGGAGGATGAACTCGCCGATCGACGGGTTCCAGCCGGCATCCTTGGGGCCGATGGTCGCCTCTTCGATCCCGGCCGGCTTTGGATAGGTGTAGCCGAAGAAGGCGGGTTCGCGAAGCTGTTCATTGCCGGGCCAGAATCCCACGCAGGCCTGCTCGGCATCGCCCCCGACGCGCCGGATGATCCCCCATTCGGCGGGAGGCTGGGCGGGCCGCCCGGAGAAGCGCGCCACCGAAAGATCGAAGGTGCCCCACCAGAACGAGACCGGTGTGGCCTTGCCGCGAAAACGCCCTCGGTGTTCCTTGAGCACCAGGTCGATACGCGCCAGCAGGCGCCAGAACCGATGCGCCCACTCCGGGTCATAGTCGGCATGAACCCTGTCGTCGGGAAACGGAATCGGGTTGGTCACCTCCGATGGTGTGGTGCTGATCGCTGGGTTGATGTCCAGCCGGTGGAGCCGCTGGATCAGCTCCTCATAAAAGTCGGCCACCGGCCGGGCCCGTAACGCCACCCGTTCGACGCCGCCGTCGTTGGCGGCGATGACGACCTCGTGGTCGATGAGGTCGACGTCGATCGCAAAGCCGGCTCGGCCGCTCCAGATTGGCGACGTGGTCAGGCCTCGCGCCGTGAGGTAGAGGGGCACGTTGGCCCACTGCGGTTCCCGCGGCGTGAGGGCCAGCCGGACCTTGCCGATGATCTGCAGCTTCATGTGCAGCGTTGCCATGGTCGGCGCCCAGGCGTCGTAGGGCAGGTCGGGCCATTCCGCAAGTCGCGTCGCGCCCGCGGTGATCACGTCCTCCATCCTACCCAGCCCATAAAGAAGTCCCGGCCAGGGCGGCCGGGACCCGGGGAAGGGAGGGAGTCCGTGATGGTCAGGCCAGGGCTGACCGAACCAACGCCGGGGCCTGCTCGAGCTGCGGCCGGTCAGGCAGGGCTGGCTCCGGCTCGACCCGCTCGTCATGCGCGGCCCGCAGCGCGCCGACGATCCCACCGTAGACCGCCCCCGCGTACACGCCGCAGACCATGAAGACCACGGGCTCTAGCCCGACCATCACGGCGCCGATCAGGCCGAAGGCGGTGCCCCCGATACCTCCGCCCACTGCGGCACCGCCGATCGCACCTCGAATCATCGTTTGCAACTCGCCAGTCATCGTTGTGGTCCTCCGTGAATGAAATGTCGTTCTCATGGAGCTATCGTGCGCCTGGCAACCTTTCGAAATCGTGA
>VBGO01000418.1 GCA_005882525.1 Chloroflexota bacterium | reverse complement strand
CCGTACACCGCCGGCCTTCTCGCCGCTCTTCCGCATCCCGAGGCGCCCGAGGACACCCCGCTGGTCTCCATCACCGGTGCTCCGCCAAGCGCACAGTCGCGGCCAGGCGGGTGTGCGTTTCACCCGCGGTGCAGCTTCGCGGTCCAATCGTGCGTCACCGACGTACCTCCCCTCGTCCCTGTCGGCGACGAGCGCCGCCTCGCGTGCCCGGTCGATCCGCTCGTGGTGCCCGCATGAGCATCCTCGAGCTACGCAACGTGGAGGTCGAGTACACCCGGCAGGGACGGCAGCCGGTGCGGGCGGTCGCGGGCGCGAGCCTCTCCGTCGAAGCCGGCCAGGTGGTCGGCCTCGTCGGCGAAACCGGATGCGGCAAATCGACGCTCGCCCGTGCGGCCGTCGGGCTGGTGGCGCCGACCGCCGGATCCGTTTGGTTCGAAGGCCGGCAGATTCGCCCCTTGGGCCGCCGCGCGCGCTCGCGCGCTGACGCGCGGCTGCAGATGGTGTTCCAGAACCCGTTCAGCTCCCTCAACCCACGCCGGCGCGTTGGCGACCAGATCGCGGACGCGATCCCGATCCTCGGACTGGTGTCAGCTGGCCGGCGTCGCGAGCGAGTGGCGCAGCTGCTCGAGCGGGTCGGCCTGCCTGGCAGCGCGGCGCAGCGATTCCCGCATCAGTACAGCGGCGGCCAGCGCCAGCGGATCGCGATCGCCCGAGCGCTGGCGGCTGAGCCCTCCGTCCTCGTGCTAGACGAGCCGCTTTCCTCGCTCGACGCTTCCGCCCAGGCCCAGGTCGCAAACCTTCTGAAGAACCTCGCCCGCGAGCTGAATGTCGGCCTGCTGCTGATCTCGCACGACCTGGCGATCGTCAGGCACATCGCCGACGTCGTCGCCGTGATGTACCTCGGTCTCGTGGTCGAGACGGCGCCCAGCCGCAGGCTGTGGTCGGCGCCGCTCCACCCCTACACCGAGGCGCTGATCGAGGCGATCCCCCGGTCGGACGGCAAGGGCTGGCTTCCGGAGTCCCTGCCCGGTGAGGTGCCTGATCCGGCGCGGCCGCCGTCGGGGTGCCGATTTCATCCGCGGTGCCCGTACGCATTCGATCGCTGCGTCTCCGAACCTCCTGCGTTGTCAGCGGTCGCACCCAAACGCGCAGTGGCGTGCTGGCTGCACGAGGCCGGCGGTGTGGAGCGAGCGCCATCGACTTTCGCGCGCATGACGCGCGCGGTGTCAGGTGTTGGCGACCAAGTCGACGGGGTATGAGTTGAGCTTCCGCCCGCCGTGCTCCTCGCAAACCACGATGTTCTCGATCCGGACGCCGACCCTGCCGTGCCACATGATCGAGGGCTCGTCGGTGAAGGTCATCCCCACCTCGAGCGGGGTCTGGTCCTCCTCCGAGATGAACGGCCGCTCGTGGACGTCCATGCCGATGCAGTGGCCCATCCGGTGCCGGAAGTACGGTCCAAACTCGGCTTCCTCGATCGGCTGCCGGCAAGCACGATTGACTTCTGCGCAGGTCACGCCGGGCCTAGCAGCCGCCTGACCTGCGGCCTGGGCGTCGATCATCGCCTCATGGGCTCGGCGGTACTCCGCGGGCGGCTCGCCGCAGAAGATCGTGCGCCCGAAGTCTGAGCAGTAGCCGTCGAGGACCGCGCCGAAGTCGAAGAGGACCGACTCGCCTTCACGAAGGGGCATCTTCCCGCGTTCGTCGATGGACTCGCGGTCGTCCTGGAAACCGAATGTGTTGATGTGGGTGGTGAAGGAAGGCGTGCGCGAGCCGCGCGCGCGCATCTCGTGCTCGACGTGCTCGACCAGCTCGTGCATCGTCACCCCGGGCTGCACGTACTTCGTGACCGCGCCCATGGTGCCGTCGACGATCTCGCACGCTTGGGTCATCACGTCCAGCTCTTCCTTCGACTTGACCCTCCGCAGGCGATTGACCAGTGGCTCGGCGTTCACCAGCCGCGGCGAGCCGAACACCCGGATCAGGTTCATCACTGTCTCGCCCCAGAGGCGCGAGCCGATTGCGAGCGTCTTCACGTTGCCCATGCTCCTGGCGACCTTGTCGAACATCGCGCGGCCGTCGTCCTTCTCGTTCACGACTACCAGGTCTGCAGGCTTGCCGTGGGGGAGGTCGAACTCGGCAAACATCCTGGGCAGGATGTGGATCGGTTCCTTTCCCGGCAGGAAGAAGGCGCCTCCGACCCACCCGTGCGCGTACGAGACGTTGCCGAACGAAGGGATGTTGCGCTCGATGCCGGTCAGGTATTCGAGGTCGGACGAGAGGCCCAGGAACATCGCGTCGACGCCTTCACTCGCCAGGACTTCGTCCATTCGTTTGCGGCGCTCGGCAAAGTCAAACACCGGCGATGAGTCTAAATCC
>VBGO01000410.1 GCA_005882525.1 Chloroflexota bacterium | reverse complement strand
GGATTCGAACCTGGGAATGGCGGATCCAAAGTCCGCTGCCTTACCACTTGGCGACGCCCCAATGGTGCGGTTCGCCCCCAAGTATAGGGTCGCTTCGCGAGCCGCAGGCCCGTCTTGGCCGTTAAAGAAAGAACGGGCCGGAGCGAGTCGGCCCGTTCATGAACGCCCCTGGCAGGATTAGCGCGGCATCGCCGCGATGACGGTGTGCCACATCTCGTGGACCGATTGCCCGAGCAAGGTCAGGGCGCCGATCACTGTGATGCCGACCAGAACAAGGATGAGTGCATACTCGGTATGGGCCTGGCCGGCCTTGAGACTGTTCACCGTCCCCATCGTAGGGCGCGGTCCGCGCCGGCCGAAGCGCCGAATGACCGGTTTCGCTACGCAGGCGTCAGGCGGCGGGCTCCTGCGGAATCCGTATCCAGCCCTCGCGGATGCCGCGCGACACCGCCTCCAATTTCGAATGCACATCGAGCTTCGCCAGGATGTTCTGCACGTGAGTGCGCACGGTGTTGGGCGACATCGTCAGGGTTTTCGCGACCGCCTCGTTGTCGTGTCCCAGCGAGAGTTCCCGGAGCACCTCGAGTTCCCGTGGCGTCAGCGGCGTCGCCGGTCCCGGCTCATCCTTCTTTTGCAGCCCCTGCAACAGGCGGGCCAGCATGTACGGCGCGATCAGGGCCTCCCCGCGGGCCGCGCTGCGCACCGCCTGCACCACCTGGGCGGCCGATTCGTGCTTGCTCAAGTACCCGGTGACGCCCGCCTGGACGGCCGACCGCAACACCGACTCCTCCTCATCGCTGGTCAGGATGACAACCTGGGTCTGGGGCCGGTCCTTCTTGATGGCGGCGGCCGCCTGGATACCTGACCCGTCGGGCATGTGCACGTCGAGCAGCACGACGTCCGGCTGCAGCGTCCTCGCCTGGCTGATGGCCTCCTGGACCGTCCCACCCTTGCCGACGACGTCGACATCGGCCTCAGTTCGGAGGATGGTGGCTAGGGCGTCGCTGAAGACGGCGTGGTCGTCGACGATGAGGACCCGGATGCCTGCCACAGGGGTAAAACGAAGCTGAAGGCCGAGCCCTTGCCCCATTCGCTTTCGACCGTCATGTGACCGCCGTGGGCCTCCACGATCGAGCGGGTGATGAAAAGGCCGAGCCCGGACCCCCCGATGTTCATCGCCCGCTTGTCGAACAGGCGGGTGAACTTGGTGAAGAGCCTGGGGATGTCCTCGGCTCGGATCCCGATCCCCTCGTCGTGCACCGAGACCTTGGCCTCCCCCTCTTTGGTCGGGGCCGCAATCACGGCAATGTTCCCCCCACGGGGTGAGTACTTGACCGCGTTATTCAACAAATTCAAGAGCGCCTGCTGCAACCGCCGCTGGTCGCCCCGAACGGCGAGGCCCGGCTCGACCCGGACCCGCATGGGATAACGGCGGGGGTCCGTGTGAAAGATATCGACCACCTCTTTGACGAAGTCGGCCAGGTCGAGGCGCTCGAAATGGTAGGTGAACTGATCGTTCTCTATCCGATTGACGGCGGCAAAGTCCTGCACCAGGTCGGTGAGGCTGGCCGCGCTGCGATGAATCCCATCGACCAGCGCGCCGCGGGTCTCCTGGTCGAGGCGGTGCTGCTGGGTTAGCAGGGTGTCGGCCTGGGTCTTGATGCTGGCCAGCGGTGTCTGCAGCTCGTGCGCCACCATCGAGATGAAGTCCGACCGCACCTTGTCGATCTCCTCCAGCCGCTCCACCCGTTCCTTTTCCATCGCCTCGCGGCGGCGGGTCTCATCGAGCTGGGTGGCGCGCTCGATGGCGGTGCGCAAGGCGCGATCGAGCCGGGTCCGCACATCGCCAACCAAGAGTCCGGCGACTAGGGCGACGAAGAGGAACAGGAACACGCGGCCGATCACGAAACCGGGCGGCGGCGACACGGTAGCGAAGCCGGTCAGGCCCCCGATCACGACATAGAGCAACGAGACCACGGTGGCGGTCGCCAGCGAGCCGGGCAGGCCAAGCCGCACCGCAGAGGCGATGATCAGCAGGTAGAAGAGCAGGGAGAAGTCGGTCGGTGCGCCATATCCTCCCGCGAAATAGAGGATGCTGGTGGCGACCATCAGGTCGATCCCGGTGGTGAGGAAGCCGAACCACCGCCCCGGCTTGAAGCCGCGCACCAGGACGACCGAGACCACCATGTTGACCAGCCCCCAGCTGAACAGGATGGTGTCCACGATGAAGACGGAGGCGGGCGAATTCTGGTTCCCGAAGTGGTTGAGGATGACGGCGGCGGCCAGCACCACCCACCGTCCGACCA
>VBGO01000409.1 GCA_005882525.1 Chloroflexota bacterium | reverse complement strand
ATCTGGGCGAGCAGGTAGTCGAGCACTAACCTGGAAAGCCGCGTCATCAGGGCGTCCCAGAGGGCAGGCTCCGTGTACATCATGGTCTTGGTAATCAGGAACTCCCGCGAGGGCTTGCCTTCAATCAGGTAGCCCGCCAGCGTGAAGGGCGCCCCCGCGAAGCCGATCATCGCAACGGACGAATCGAGCTCACGGCGCAGCAGCTTGATGGTCTCCAGCACGAACGGGACGGCCTCGCCGGGAGACCGGGCCTGCAACCTATCTATATCGGCCATCGAGCGGATCGGCCGCTCGACCACCGGACCGACCCCGTCGACGAGTTGCAGCTCGACCCCGAGCCCGAAGGCGACCGGCAGCATGATGTCGGCGAACAGCACCGCCCCGTCGACACCAAGCCGGCGAACCGGTTGGAGCGTGACCTCGGCGCACAGCTCGGGGTTCTGGCAGATGGTGAAGAGGTCGTACGTCTCGCGGATCTTCCGGTACTCCGGCAACGAGCGCCCGGCCTGGCGCATGAACCAGACCGGCCGACGATCCACCAGTTCCCGGCGAGCCGCCCGCACCAGCGCAGGCGCCAGGCGATCGGCCGCCGGCCGGCCGACCTCGCCTGCCTCGACCGTCTTCATCCGCCCGCGATCAGGCTGACCTGTCGCTGAAGGTCGTCGGCCTCGGCCGGCTCGGATGGGCTCAGTCCGAGGGCGAGCTGCAGGGCATCCGCCGGCGCCATCCGGACACAGGTGAAAATTGGCGTCTCCCGCTCGGTGTAGCGGCTCGCCTGCGACTCCCGTAACTCCATCACCAGGTCGAGGAAGGCGGAGGGCTCGTCGCACTCGAAGGCCACCACGAATTCCTGATCGTCGAGCCCGAAGGAGTAGGCGGTGTTGATCTTGACCTGGGGGTAGCGGTGCCCGATCGCGAAGTGCTCGACCATCATCGCCTTCCGCCGTTCGTAGGGGAGGCGATACCAGACGCGCTTCTTCCACATCGGGTAGACGAAGAGGTACCGGCCGCCGGCCGGCTTCAGCCGGGTCCGGCGCCCCTCCTGGTCGGGGTGTTTGTGGCGCCCCAGGTAGGGCGAGGGTCGCATCATCGCCAGGAACGAATGGGCGACTCGCAGATACGGCCCCAGTCGGGTGGCTCGCCATTGCGACGCGGCCCGCTGGATCGCGTCAACGGTGTCGGCGGCCTGCCAGATGAGGAGGTCGCAGTCACCCCGCAATCCCACGGTGGAGTAGGTGAGGAGCGCCTCGGCGGTCGGACCGACCTCCAGCAGGTCGGTGAACTCGCGGACCGCCGCCTCCCGCTCCTCCATCGGCCAGCCGAGGGCTGGGGCTTCGACTTTGAGGAAGGTGTACTTGACCGCCTGCCGAGCCTCTGCCATGCGCTACAAGGGTATCGCACTAATCTTGAATCGTGGCTCGCCTGTCGATCCAGAAGGTGCACGTCGGGGAGAAGGACACGAACTGCTACGTGGTCGCCTGCGCCGAAAAGAAGGAGGCGATCGTCATCGACCCGGGCGACGACGCCCCCAAGATCCTCGGCCAGCTGAAGGGCCTGACCGTGCGCTGGATCTGCTGCACCCACGCCCATCCCGGGCATACCGGCGCGAAGGAGCCGGTCAAGGCGGCGACCCAGGCGGTGACGGCGATGCACCTGGCGGATGCGACGGCGATGTTGAAGTCCGCTGACCGTTACCTCGTCGCCGGCGAGACGCTGCCGTTCGGCGACTTCACGCTCGAGGTGCTGCCCACGCCCGGCCACACCCCCGGAGGCCTCTCATTCAAGGTCGGCAATCACGTCTTCACCGGCGACACGCTGCTCGCCGGAAAGATCGGGCGGGTCGATCTTCCCGGCTCGAGCCCGCAACAGATGCTGCTCAGCCTGCACGGCCAGTTGCTGACGCTCCCCGATAACACCGTCGTCTATCCCGGCCACGGCCCCAACTCCACGATCGGCGCCGAGCGAGTCGGCAACCCCTATCTGCGGATCCGCTAAGGATCAACCCACGTCGAGTCATCTTCGGGGATGGTTCGGCGTCGAGGCAGGCGGCCGTACCTCGCGGCCAGACCGATGGTGATCACAACCGCCAGGAGGACGCCGGCGGCCAGCACCGTCCATGGGTTCGCCAACGATGAAGACGTTCCAGGCAGGGGCGAAAAGATCCAGGCCGTCGTCGGCGAGCCCACCCCGTAGCCGCCGACAATCAGAACCCGACCATCAGCCAGCCGGGTGGCGGTGTGGAGATAGCGGTCCATCCGCATCCCGGTCGAAAC
This sequence comes from Chloroflexota bacterium, assembly GCA_005882525.1. Lineage (GTDB taxonomy): Bacteria > Chloroflexota > Dormibacteria > CF-121 > CF-121 > CF-13. The sequence continues at coordinate 189 of VBGO01000409.1, read as the reverse complement.
CAAGTCAGCAGTGTTCGCTGGGTCAAACAGCTGTGAATCCGCGTTGCTGGCATAGGCACTTCCGACGATGAGCACTTTTCCGGTCCCAAGCAGCGTTGCGGTGTGGTCTAAGCGCGGGATCCCCGAGTAACCCATCCTGACCCCGATGTTTCCACGTAAGTCGAAGATCTCCGAGGTCGTCAAAAGCTC
>VBGO01000408.1 GCA_005882525.1 Chloroflexota bacterium | reverse complement strand
TGTGGCGAGGTGACTGAGAACGCCGTCAGCCTGCTTGTCAAAAACTATGCGATCGCTCACGGCCGGGTCATCGAATCCGCTGAGCGGACGGAAGAGGCGGACTTCGCGAAATCCATGGGGATGCGGGTCCACAGTGTGGCATGGCAGGTCTGGCACATCGCGCGCTGGGATGATCGCTTCGCGGAACTCATGGTCGAGAAAACAACGGACCTGGCACGCCGGTTCGGACCGCCTAGCCAGATTTGGGCGTCTGAATCGCTGGCGAAACAGTGGAGCCTACCGATCGGACACATGGGCCGCCGCGACACCGGCACGGAAATGGACGACGAGTCCGCAGACGCCCTACGGCTGCCGGAGAAGGCGTTGGTCCTCGACTACGCCCGGCGGGTCTTCGCCCGTCTGCAGACCGTCCTGGAAGCCATGCCTGAGGCAAGCCTGTTCGTTGTGATGCCGGACGATCCCGACGGCGACAGCTACGCCCACAACGTCATGCTCTACCTGGATCATGTCCAGCGGCATCTCGGGATGATCGAAGCGCTGCGCGGTCAACAAGGGACTCCCGGCACGGCCACCAACTAGCCCGGAACCTACGTCAAGGCAGTGATTTGTCCGTTCTGCTCGATGTCAATCCGGGTGTAGGCGGGTTCCTTCCCCAGGCCGGGCATCAGCTGGATGTCGCCCGCGAGGGCCACGATGAAGCCGGCACCGGCTGACGGGTAGACGTTGCGAATCGGCAGCGTGAAGCCGTGGGGCCGCCCCTTGAGCGCTGGGTTATGCGAGAGGGAAAGGTGCGTCTTCGACATGCACACGGGCAGGGTCCCCATGCCGCGCTCGGTCAGCCAGTCGATCCGCTTCTGGCATTCCGGCAGGAACTCGACGTCCGCTGCGCCATAGACCACGCGAGCGAGCGTCTGGATTTGCTCGCGGATCGGCGTTTCGGGCGAGTACAGCGGAGCGAAGTTGCTCCGATTCTTGGTAGCGGCCAACACCGCCTCGGCCAGCTCGATGGCCCCTTCGCCGCCATGGCTGAAGCCGTCGTTGACCACTGCGGCATCGGCACCAAACTCATGGGCCAGATCAGTTAGCAGTTGCAGTTCCCGGTCCGTATCAGTTGGGAACCGGTTGACGCCCACAACGGAGCGCATGCCGAAGGCTTTGACGATATCGATGTGGGCGGCGAGGTTCTCGGCACCACGCTTCAATGCATCCAGGTCCTCGCGGCCGAGCTTCGCGAGCGGCACGCCGCCGTGCGACTTGAGCGCGCGCACCGTCGCAACGACCAGCGCAGCCGCGGGTCGGAGGTGGCCGTAGCGGGCGACGATGTGCGCGAACTTCTCGAGACCCAGGTCGGCACCGAAGCCGGCTTCGGTGACCACGACATCCGCGAGCTTGAGGGCGATCTGGTCGGCGAGCAACGAGTTGTTGCCGTGGGCGATGTTGCCGAAGGGGCCGGCATGGACCAACGCCGGCTGGCCCTCCATCGTCTGCACGATGTTCGGCAGCAGTGCATCCTTGAGCAGCACCGTCATCGCGCCCGCCACGCGCAGATCCTCGGCGGTAATGAAGCTGCCGTCCTTGCGCTGCGCGACGATGATTCGCCCGATCCGCTGCCGGAGGTCTCCGAGATCGGTGGCCAGCGCCAGGATCGCCATGATCTCCGACGCCGCCGCGATGATGAAGCTCGACTCACGCGGCACGCCGTGCTCGTCTCCGCCAAGCCCGGTGACGATGTGGCGGAGCGCGCGGTCGTTGACATCGAGCGTCCGCGGCCAGGTGATGAAGCTCGGACCGATCTCGAGCTGCCCGTGGAAGATCGCAGCATCGATGACGGCCGCCAGCAGGTTGTGCGCCGCCTCGACGGCGTGGATGTCGCCGGTGAAGTGCAGGTTGATCTCCTCCATCGGCACGATCTGGGCAAGGCCGCCGCCGGTGCCGCCGCCCTTGATGCCAAAGAGCGGACCGGTCGACGGCTGCCGGAGGCAGAGCGCAACGTTGGTGCCGATTCGTCCGAGGCCCTGCGTCAGGCTGATGGCGCTCGTCGTCTTCCCCTCCCCCGCCCGCGTCGGCGTGATCGCCGTGACGACGACCAGCCGGCCATCCGGCCGATTCTCCAGCCGCTTCAAGGCATCGAGGCTGATCTTGGCCTTATACGGCCCGTAGGAGATCAGCTCGGACTCCAGCAAGCCGAATGCCTTGCCGACTTCCATGATCGGCCGGAGGCGGCGGGGTTGGGGCAGATCGAGGGCTCTCGCCGTCTGGCTCATGTGGCCTCCTTCGTCGGATTCATCAACGCCGATCGCGGATTGGCGGCATCAAGTTCTTCAACGATGGCGGTCGCCACCTCCGCCGCCGAGCCGGATCGCTCCTGTGGGTCGCCCCAGCGCCAGCCCTCGAGATAAGCATCCATCTCGGTCGAGCCGACCTTCATCGCGTAGGCATCGATCGCCGCCTGGAAGCGGTCCGGCAAGATTCGCTTGACCTCGCCCGACCCGTCCCAGGCCTTGACCTGCGCCGGGATGTGCTTCCAGAACATGACCTGGTACCTGGCCATCAGGCGGCCGCCTTGACGAGCGCGGCGAGGCGGGACTCCAACTCGCCGAACCCAACCTGCCTCACCTCGAGGGGCAGCCCAAGAAAGCGAGCGATCTCTTTCGCCTTCGCGACCAGACGGTCGTCGGTGAATTGGGCGAGATACAGCAGGTCGGTGTAATTCTGGAAGTAGACCGGCTTGAGTTCGGGGTACCGATCCAGCCCGAGCCCGCGGACCACGGCGCGTTCGAAGTTGCGCACCAGCCAGTCGGTCAGGAAGAAGGTCGCGGGCCGCTCGCTGGTGATCCGGTCGAAGTCCGCGCCGGCAAACATCTCATAGCAGTGCGGTCCGCGGACGCGGACTGCAGCGTGGCGTTCGAGGATCGGCTCGAGCGCACCGGCGGTGCCGCAGTCACCGTAGACGACCACGACCTGGCGATAGCCGGCCGACAGCTGCTCCAGTTTGTGGTCGACAGCATCGACGATTTTCTTCGGATAGAAGTGGTGCATCGCGGGTACCCCGAAGATGTCGACGTCCCAGCCGTGCTCATCGACGATCGTTTTGACCTCCTTGCCGAGCGCTCCACAGATGAGGAGGGCGACGTCTTTCATCGCAGGGTCTCCAGCTCGGGAAACTGCAGCACGGAAACGAATGACTCGTTGAAATCCGAACGGCCGGAGAGCTCGACGTACTCGATCTTGTCCGGCAGCTCGAAAGCGATCTGCCGCTCCCGGAAGGACAGGAGGGACATCTTCGCGCCTTCGCCCGCCGTGTTGCCCACCGAGAGGATGCGATCGACGTCCACCGGCGGCACCAGGCCGATGATCTTCGCGCTCTCCGGGTTCAGGTAGGAACCGAACGACCCGCCCAGCAGGACCTCGTCCAGGTCAGTCGTCTTGACCCCCATCACGTCCATCAGCACCTTGATGCCGGTGGCGATCGAGCCCTTGCCGAACTGCAGCTCGCGGACG
>VBGO01000404.1 GCA_005882525.1 Chloroflexota bacterium | reverse complement strand
GCTGAATACGAATGAACTAAATGCACCCCACAGGCAGCGTTTCTCATGTTCACGTGTCGGGCGATCACGGGAACCGCCCGTGATACCTGGCGGCCAGCCGGTCCTCCGAGGGGCCCAGAAAGTCACGTGGATCGAGGAGGCGACTCGTGACGCCTGTGGCATCTTGAGCGATAGACGCTGGATGGCTGTCCACCACACTCGGCAGGCCCGAGCTCGCCACCAGGCCGGTTGGTATCAGCACAGCCAAACGCTGCTCACCATTGGGGAGAACTCCTTCGGCGAGTACTTCGCCTCGGTTGGTGATGTACTCGGCCGATGTCAGGTGCAGGGCGGAGCGCGTGACCAAGGTGTTGAGGTCAAAGGCGGACCCTTTGTCCCAAAGCATGGCGGCAAGCGCATTACCATGGCAATCGGTCGAATTTCCTACCAATTGACCTTGGCTGTTGACGAAGAAGCCGTTGCTGCACGGTGCGCCTTGCGCGGGTAAGAGGTCGGTCATGCTGCCGTTTATCCAGCGAAACGCATGGTGCGCCCGGCTGCCGGCCAAATCCGCGCTGCCGACGACCACTCCGCCATCGTTGACCGCGTTGGCCGATCCGTTATCTCCTCCCAGGGTGCCGAGGTCTAGCATCTGACGCCCGTTCCATAAGAACGGGTGACCCACTTGATCTCCTGGCAGGTTGCTTTGGCCGGTAACTTCGCCAGCGTTGCTGAGCCAGTTGGCGCCACTGAGCGTGCCGCCCAGACTCCCGAGATCGCGCATGGTGCCGTCTTGCCACAGGAAAGGGTCCACCGTCGGGACGCCTGTAGAGGAATTCGGTGTTGCGCTCGTGTACGACTGCCCGGTAATTTGCCCCCGGCCATTCATGATGGTCATTACGGCGTCGGGACCGCCAAGCGTGCCGATGTCATGCATGACCCCGTCCTTCCAGACGAACGAACGCGATTGAGTCCCCCAGCCAAAAAAGGACACCTGATCTGGTGTTCCGTTTGAGGCAAAGCCAGCCACGAGCCCTTGATCAGTGATGCAACAAGCCTGACTCTCGAAGCCTCCGGGGAGGGTCCCGAGGTCGACTACCCGTCCGTTCATGAATAGGACTGCATGGTCCGAAGGCCATCCTGTGTACGGGTCGATCGTGGCAGTTTCCGACATACCGGTCCCGACCCCGTTGTTATTAACCTGGAAGACCGCACTGCTGTTGTTGCCAGGTAGCGCGCCCAAGTTGATCAGCCGCCCCTTCTGCCATTCGATCGCCTGAACCAAGTACGGGTCTGGGAAGCCGACCATGAAGGGATTGAAGTTGGGGTAGTCGGCGTCAGGGATCGTTGTATCTGAGGTTCCTAGGACGAAGCCCTGGTTGTTGATGGGAAAACCCGGCAAATTCAGATACGTCTGGGGGCCGCCCAACGTACCCAGATCGAAGAGTGTGTACCGTGGCGCAGGCTGCGCTGTGGAGATCAAAGCCGTGTTCAGCGTGACCACCAACGCCATCACGGTGCTTACAATCGCGTTCATTCCGAGACCTCCTCTTCGCTGTTGAAAGCCCATTTTCCATCGCCATAGCGACGCGGCCCGTAGTCGCTGTGCGGCGCCCTCGTGCGAGGGATCGCGTCGCGCGGGGCGATCTGGCGGAGCGATCTGAGGGACGTGTCAGACGTGCTGGCAGGGGATCGCGGCCGGCTCCATCAGGGGCCCTGACGTCGTCAGCGGTGTTGGCGTTAACGCAGGAGAAACAGATCTCGTCGTCAGGAACGAGCATGGAGCCTAGGAATCGGATCCGCGTTTGTCCAATATGGAGGCATCATCAAGCCCTCCCTAAGCTGGATTGCGTACGGCACACTGAGCGGGTGCAGGAGCTAGATCAGGGCGACGGTCGGCTGCCCCTCTGGGCACAGCCATCAGGCTGGATTTTGTGTCGCGAGCCACGATATGTCAAGGCCGGTGTGACAAATACAGCGGACCTATCACATTAGCTCTCCAGCGGAGATGACTGTGAGTTCGGAATTTGGTCGGGCGCCCGGGACTTGAACCCGGGGCCTCACGGTCCCGAATCACACGACAGTTCATCCAAACATGTCGGTTTCTGCGTTTTTCAGTTCGATTCTTCAAGTCGACGCACCCGGAGCGTCCAGATATGCACGAATCTTCAGCCGGATTACTACACGAAGTACTACAGAATGCAGGTCGTCCAGACGAGTTCCAGCGTGATCAAGCGCTGCGATCGCCCTGGGATCGGCCGGCGCCAGCAACGCGAATGCCACGCCCATGGGACCCCTTGCCTTTCCCTGAAGCTGCCTTGAGCAGCTGGGTGATCCGTTGATGGGAG
>VBGO01000403.1:837-4026 GCA_005882525.1 Chloroflexota bacterium | reverse complement strand
GCGCCGCCGAGCAGGTGCCCGAAGCCAAGAGCCTGAAGGCGGCCTTTGCGGAGCGCCCGTTCATCAGCCGCGAGGACCTGCGAAACATCGCCCGCCAGCACTATGAGCGCCCGGTAATCACCTTCTATCTGAACTTCGCTCCCCAGCAGGGGGGCCGGTCTGATCCGCCGGCCTTCGTCTCGGTCTTCCACAGCCTCCGGCACCGGGAGCTCGAAGCCCGCAAACCGTATATCGAAGGCCTGCCGCGTGCGCACCGGCTCGCGATCCCGGACGACCTCGCCGAGGTGCAGGCGTTCCTCGAGGGTTACCAGCCCGGTGGCGCGCGGGCGCTCGTCATCTTCAAGAGCGGGGAGCAGTTGAATCGCGTCATGCCGTTGCCGGCGCGCGTCGCCGACTCGCTCACGATCGATGCCGACCCTTACATCGAACCGCTCGAGGCGATCATGGAGGAGCAGCGCCGTGTCCTCGTGGTCGACGTGGCGAAAGAGAAGACGACCTTTTCGCTCTACGAGCTTGGCTTCGAGGAGCCGGTCCACGCCATCACGTCGTCCGTTCCGCGTAACGAGGTTGAGCCCTCGCGCGAGGACGAGGTCCAGCGGCACCGCCTGACGCACCTGCAGTGGCACTTCAAATCGTCCGCGCAGAACGCCGAGCGTCTCTTCCGCGAGCGACGGTGCGAGCTGCTGGCGCTGTTTGGCGAAGAAAGGCTGCTCAAGGAGTTCGAGGACTACCTGCCGAAGTCGTTCCGTGATCGCCTGCTCGCCGAGCTGCGTCTGTCGCCCGAGGATGGGCCGAACCAGCGGCGCGATGCCCTCGAGGAAGCGCTCGCGAAGCAGCGAAGGCAGGAAGAGGAGGCGGCGCTGGGAGAGCTCGGGTTCTTCCAGGGGCACGGCCGCCTGGCCGCCGGTCTGGAGAAGGTGCTGAACGCCGCCAACCTCTTCCTGATGCGTCGGCTCTTTGTCGACACCGAGCTTGCCACGCCCGGCTACGTCTGCCGCGAGCATCACTTCCTCGCGCTGCAGGCCGGGTCGTGCCCCTTCGACGGCCAGGCCCTGCTCCCCGCGGAGAACGTCGTCGATGAGCTGCTCGAAATCGCCCGCCTTCATGGCGTCGAGGTGATGGTGGTCGGGCAGCGGCGCGAGCTGCTCGCTCCATATGACGGGGCGGCGGCCGTCCTGGTGACAGCCGTGCCCGTGGAGGAATTGCGGACCGTTAGCGTCACGAGCCAGTGAACGCCACGGCGAGCGAGCCCGCGCTGGTCCGCTGCCCGAACTGCGGCAAGACGAACCGGGTCCGACCGGCTGCCACTGGCGTCCCGCATTGCGGCAACTGCGGCGCGACCTTGCCCTGGCTGACCGAAAGTGGCGAGCCCGATTTCCCCGCTGTCGTCGAGCAAAGCACGCTGCCGGTGCTCGTCGATTTCTGGGCCCCCTGGTGCGGCCCCTGCCGGATGGTATCGCCCATCGTGGAACAGATTGCGACGGACCTGCCGGGCCGGCTCAAGCTGGTCAAGGTCAACAGTGATGACGCACCGAACCTGTCGCAGCGGTTCGGGATCCGCGGCATTCCGACGCTGGTCCTCTTCGATCATGGCAAAGAAACGGCGCGCGTGACGGGCGCGCTTCCTGCACCTGCGTTGCGCAGTTGGGTCGATCAGCACTTACCCAAGGCGACGGCGAAGATCTAGCGGGCGTGCCTCTGGGAGGGCTCAGTGCGCTGGATGCTGCAGCAGCATCAAGGCGAGCGGCGAGGCCAGCACGAGGCCCGTCAGTGCCACGAGCCATAGGCTTGACGGCGAGCCATCGCGCCGCAGTGATCGTCGGGCAACCCAGCCGAAGACCGCGCCAGCAATCAGGAGCCCGGCGAGCCAGACGAGCAGAACGACCTGGCGCTCGACCAGGAACCCCGCACCGGCGCTGATTGCGCGGACGATGGTGGTCACCACGATCAGGGCCACAGCCAGCGCAATCAACACGAACATCGGCTGAAGCGGGCGGAGCGTTTTCATGCGCCGGCTCCGGACGAGCCACGATCGGCGCCGAGGCCGGCGTCGAAGAATCCGACGACTCGCGCCACGTAAACCGAGCCGGTGTTCTTGAAGGCCTGCGCGTGGCGCGTCTTCGGCACGAGCCAGGCGGTCACGTGTGCCGCGGGAGGTGAGCTCGCGGCATTCTGCAGCTGCCGGAAATTGCTCACGGGAACGTAGTCATCGGCCGCGCCGTGAATGAGAAGAAGAGGCCTCGGTGCGATCCTGGCAATCGAGTCGACCGGCCGGGCATCAAAGAGGTCGACACCATAGAGGATGCGTGCCATCACGAGCGACGAGGGCGCCAGGGCCCAGGGAATCCGCCCAACGACGGCAACGGTGCGCTTGGGGATTTCGCGTTCGAGCAGGGGCGCGGCGTCGGCGTAGGCGGAGTCCGAAACGACAGCCTTGATTGCGGGTTCGCGTGCGGCCGCCAGCAGCAAGGTGCTCGCACCCATCGAAATGCCCAGCCCGCCGATGGTGCGTGGCCGGCCCAACTCGGGAAAGGGAAGCGAGCCGGTACGGAGGTAGTCGACGGCGCCAAGCACGTCGCGTTGCTCGAGATTGCCCATCGATAGTGGGGCCGGGGGCGATTCGCCCATGCCGCTGGCGAGCGAGCGCACCGGTCAGTTCCAGCAGGTGGTCGCCCGGACTCTCGCGGTTGGTTCGGGTCCCGTGAACGACCACGATCATGCGATCGACCGTGAGCCGGCCATCGGGGAGGATGCCGGGGATGAACCAGCCTTTCAGCCTGATGCCGTCGTCCCGACTTGGAAGCGTAATGCTAGCGAAACGCAGGCCGAGGCTGGCGGGCGTGCGGACGATCGGTTTAGGGGTCTCGTAAACCAGCTCTTCGGCGATATAGCTCGAGATCCCCACGTAGGCGAGGGTCAGCAGTCCTGATAGGACGAGGAGCCCGGCAACGACTCGCCTCCATGCCATGCTTGTGGAACGCGCTTGGCGCCCAACCGGTCACGCTCGGGGAAACCCCAATACGTTATTAGCGGGTTTTGGGCAGGGTCGCGTGCCGGCCGATGATCGGCAGGCGTGCACCGTACTGCAGCACCAGCGGGGCCAGCCGGCTGGTCGCGAGCTGCGGGCGCAGCGTTCGCTCGTAGTAGTCGATCACCTTCGCATACTGTCCCAGCTGCGCGAAGGGAACC
>VBGO01000403.1:0-810 GCA_005882525.1 Chloroflexota bacterium | reverse complement strand
CTTGCGGATTTTCCGCCAGCAGCATGCGCATGGCGACCACCTGGCTGGGTTGGATAGATCCTGCCTGGGCGATCGGGTCGAGCACGGTGCCGGCACTCGCCAGCCCGAGCAGCACGACATAGGCAATCGCGAACGCGAGCACGCCGTTGGCGGCGGCGCCGAGCAGCTTGTCGACTTGACGGGCGAAGGGAAGCCGGAAGAAGCTGCGGAAGAAGAGGCGGCCCACGACGCCGACCGCCAGGCCGAGCACGATTGGCAGGACCAGGGTCGCATAGGGCCGCGGGACTCCGGCCGGAACCAGGGCACTGACCAGACCGGGATGCGTCGAGACGATCCAGTAGCTGACGAGGAAGGTCCCCTCGGCCAGGAGCGGGCCGATCAAGCCATTGCGCCAGCCGATGAACACACCGAGCGCGATCACCACCACGATCGTCACGTCAACCATGTTCATGACAGCCCCGCCATTGTGCCCCATCGCGCCGCGGAACTCAATCGGCCCCCACCCTGCCCTCCCCCGCGATCGGGGGAGGGACCTGGCTAGCGGCGAAGCTGCGGCGCCTGTGGCGGCGAGCTCGCGACTGCGGTGATCCTCACGTCCCGCGGCGATGCCGCGCCGGCGGCAAACTCCAGCAGCCGGTCGCCCTCCTCAGCCACCGTGATCCGGTCGGCCTTCGTCAGGCGCCGCAGGGGCTCGATCGTTAACGTCGCGCCATCGCTCGTTCGCCTGATCGCCCAGGTGGCCTGGACGAAGCCGTCAATCAGCAGCGTGCCAGCAAAGATCACGTAGCGGTAGGCGTGGTCGATGACGCG
>VBGO01000402.1 GCA_005882525.1 Chloroflexota bacterium | reverse complement strand
TTGTCGTACTCGGGCAAGAAGCGCGGTGGCGCGGGCGTGTCCGGATCGGGCAGTGGGCCATCCAGCAGGTCGAGCAGTTCACGGCCGCGCCCATCGCGAAACGGGCGCAGCCGCGGGCGCAGCCGCTCGACGACGGGCCGGAGCGCCCGCAATCCAGACCAGGCCGCGATGTCCGCCACGCTGGCCGGACCGAAGGCCGCAAGGTAGCGAAGGATCAATGCGTCAATCGACGGCTTGCGCTCGAGCGGCCGCCCGAGCCAGTGCTCCGCCGTCGTCCAGGTCGCCTGGGAGGACTTGCCCCAGATGCCTCGAGGTGGCACCTGCACCAGGGGGACGAGATGACGGATGGCGTAGGCAAGCGAGGTCGGGTCGCGATCGGGCCAGCGGCGATGGAGAAGGGCGCCCAGCTCGGTAAGTGTGCGCGGCCTCTCCTTCATGAGCTTGGTCGCCTCGCGGATCACCGGCCGCATCTCCAGGTCCTTCAGGTATCGACCGAAGGGTGACGCCTCCAGCGTGCGCTGAAGGACGGGAGAAAAGAGGAAGCGCAGCGCGACACAATCGCGCGCGCTCATCAGGTGAATGGTGTTGCGCATGATGCCCAGCCGGACCACCTGCCGTTGCTCGATCAGGTCCGCCAGCTCGTTGGGCCGGAACCCTTCCAGCCGGGTCCAGAGGCCGACGTACGGAGAATTCGGCACCTGGGCTTGCATCCCCACCAGGTGCTCGATCTCGTCGGCGGCCGATGCTTTCCGGCGGTGGAGTAAGTGCTGCCGCTCGAGCAGCGCGCGATTCAGTGCCCGCTGGCTGAGGACGTCACCCGGCATTGTGGCGGGTTGGGCCTGCCGCGAGCCGTTCGGCGACGTTGCCTCCGATGAGGACCAGGACGAGGGCGGCCAGCTGGACCGTGGCCGAGACGCGCAGCCCAAGGACGATCGTCGCCATCGCTAGTGCCGCCATCAGCAGCCTGACGGTCACCAGCCGGACCTGCACGAGCCAGCGGAAAATGGCCATGCCGGCCAGGTAAATGGCGACCCCGCCGGCGAGGAACACGGCGGCCGGAACCGTCGACGGCTGGTTGTAGAGGACGACGGCGAGCTTGAGGCCGGCGGCAACGAGGACGATGCCGCCCAGGATCGGAATGAAGGCGTAGCCAAAGGCGTTGAGGG
>VBGO01000407.1 GCA_005882525.1 Chloroflexota bacterium | reverse complement strand
GTCGAGAACGCGCTCGTCACGAGGAAGAGCCCGAATGCGCCGGCGTAGGCGAGCAGGATCGGGCGATTCTGGCCGGCGCGGCGCAGGGCGAAGGCGCTCATGGGCCATCCTCCGATGGCGCATGAGCGTGTGGAGGGGGTGTGGGGGAACCGGGAGGTTCCCCCACACGGACAAGAAGGAGGGGGCAACGTGGGGGAACCATGGGTTCCCCCACGGGAGCGAGCAAAAAGATGGCATGAGGCAAGGCCTCCCTCGGCTCAGCGCGAGATCCTTCGCGCGGTTGGTCAAAGCCGGAGCTCGATAGGAGGCCCTGATGGCGATCGTAGCCGGATACGACGTGCACCGAAACCAGATCACCTTCGACGCGCTTGACACCGACAGCGGTGAGGTCACGCGCGGGCGGATCGACTCGACCCGCGAGGCGGTATCCGCGTGGGTCGAGCGTTTCCCCGGCCGACAGGTACAGGTGGCGGTCGAGGCCTGCACCGGCTGGCTGTTTGTGTGTGAGGCGCTGGCGGAAGCGGGCGCCGTCCCGCACCTGGCCGAGCCGGCCGAGGTTGCCGCCCGCAGGGGCAGCAAGCGGCGCGCGAAGACCGACCGCGCCGACGCTCGCCACCTGCGCCAGCTGCTCGCCGAGGGGCGGCTGCCGGAGGCGTGGATCCCACCCGCGCACGTCCAGCAGTGGCGTACCCGCGCCCGGCTGCGCAAGACGCTCGTCGACGAGCGCGGCCAGTGGCTGCAGCGGATCCAGGCGACGCTGTTCCACCACGGCGTCCCCGCCGGCAGCGTGCCCGAGCGGCTGCTGAGCGGCCGGGGCCGCGCCTGGCTCGCCGGCGTCGCGCTGCCCGACGCCGCCCGCGAGCGGATCACGGTCGCGCTCGCGATCATCGAAGCGCTCGACCAGCAGCTCGCCCCGCTCGAGCGCGACCTGCGCGCGCTCGCCCGCCGCCAGACCGGCTGCCGAGCGCTGCAAGCCCACTTCGGCATCGGCGCCACCACCGCGCTGACGATCCTCTGCGAGCTCGGCGACGTCAGCCGCCTGTCCGCCTCGCGCAAGGCCGTGCGCGCGGTCGGCCTCGACGTCGGCGTCCACCGCTCCGACCGCCGCTCCCGCGTCGGCAAGCTGACCAAGCAGGGCTCCCCCAACGCCCGCTGGGCCCTGTACGAAGCGGCCCAGTCCGCCTGCCGACGCACCAGCCCCGACCACGCCGCATACCTCGCGCTCAAGGCGCGCGGACTCTCGCACACCCGCGCCTCGCTCACGATCGCGCGCAAGCTCACCCGCCGCTCCTTCCACACCCTGCGCCAGCTCGGCCCCGAAGCGCTCGCACCCGTCACCGACTGAACGATCCCAACCAGCCCGATCACACCCACGCAGCCCGACCAGCCACCGATGGTCTCCACCCTTCCGGCCAGCTCCCGCACCGCTCGCGGCTCCCGCCCCCAGACGGCGACCCACGAAAGAACGAGCGGCCGGAGTCGCTCCCAGCGGACCGACCCATCGACCATCACGTCGCCGGCCCCAAGGCCGCGCACCCAGATAAGCCCGGGCGTCCGCGAAGCGATCGGCGCTACCCCCGCCCCCGCCCCCCACAACCACTCCCCACCACACTTGACGGGAGGCCCATGCTTCAGATAGGCGAGCGACGCTCATGCCGCCTTCGCCACCGCGGGTTCCTCGAGCTCGATTCCGCGCGCGAGCCGCCGGGCCGAAACCGCGGCGACCGCGATCGCGCTCGACGCGCAGACGTAGACCCAGCGCGCGCCGACCGCGTTCGTGAGCGGCCCGGCGACGACGAACGCGATCCCGAGGACCGCGTAGGTCGCGCTCATCAGCAGCGTGAACGCGCGCCCGCGCACGTGGTCGGGCGCACCGAGCTGCACGAGCGTGATGTTCGCGACGACCGCACCGCCGTTCCCGAACCCCGACGCGATCATCGCGACCGCGCCGAGCCAGACGTCGGGCGCAGCGGCTGCGCCCGCGATCCCGAGCCCGAACACGAGCAGCAGTCTCGTGTACGCGGCCGCCACTCCCCAGCGCTCGACGAGGGTCGCGGCCATGAGGCCGCCGCCGATCATGCCGGCGCCGCTCGCGGCCCACAGGAGTCCGAACCCGAAGTCCCCCGAGTGGTAGGAGCGCTTCGCGAGGAACACCTCGGCGAGATTGACGCCGCCGTTCGCGAGCATCACGATCGACCAGGTGACGAGCACCGTCATCAGTGCGCGCGAGCGGCGCACGACGGTGAAGCCCTCGGCGAGGTCGCCCCAGTGCCCGCGGCCGATCGGCCGGTTGCTCTGCAGCAGCCGGCCGGGGATCGGGACGACGAGCGCGGCCGACAGCGCGAACGTGGCGGCGTTCACCCAGTAGGCGAGGTGCGGCCCCGACGCGGCGACGATTGCGCCGCCTGCGAGCGGCCCCGCGGCGGTCGTCCCCCACTCGACCAGCTGGAGCAGCGCGTTCGCGTCGGACAGCTCTTTCGGGGCGACGAGGTTCGGCAGCCCCGCGAGCACCGCTGGACGGAAGAACGCGTTCCCCACTCCCGCGACGACG
>VBGO01000084.1 GCA_005882525.1 Chloroflexota bacterium | reverse complement strand
CTCGTCGGCGATCGTCCCGTGGCGATCTCCAGTATGCGCGTTAAGGTTCTGACTCCCGTTAGCCCACCGCTGTTGACCAAAGAGCGTAGTGTGGAAATCCATCGTCAACAAATGAGGGAGGACATTATGTCGGACCAGAACAAGGCACTAGCCGCGCGGATCCCTTTGGAAGCCTTCAACCAGGGCAAGCTGGAGGTCATCGATGAGGTGATCGCGGATAACTCCGTCGACCACGGCCAACTGCCGCCAGGGATGCCACCCGGAAAAGAGGGTCTCAAGCTCCTGATCAAGGCGTTGCGAAGCGCCTTTCCGGATTTCAAGATCGCGATCGATCTTCAGGTCGCCGAAGGTGACCTGGTGGTGGCACGTGCCACAACCACCGGGACGATGAAGGGTGAATTTGCCGGGATGCCTCCGAGTGGTAAGACCGCGACCTGGGAGGCGATCCACATCACCCGGATCAAGGACGGCAAGATCGTCGAGCACTGGCAGGTGCAGGACCAGCTCGGCATGCTCCAGCAGCTGGGCTTCATCCCGACGCCGGAAGCCGCGGCCGCGCGCTGACCTCAGCCGGATCGACGAAGAGCCCGGTACCTGGCCGGGCTCTTTCCTTTCCATTCGGATCCGCCGCGGCTTTGCTGGCTATTGACATCCCGAGGAGGACGGCTAATAGTCGTTTCGACGAGACGGGGTCACCGGGCTCAAGGCTCGCGGGTTAAACGGTCGACAGCACGGAGGGGACAAACATGAGTTCGCTATACGAGCGCCTGGGTGGCATCGGGTCGATTACGGCGGTCGTCGAGAACTTCAGGGATCGCGTAGCGGGTGATGATCGGATCAATCAGAAGTTCGCCAAGACGGATTTGGCCCGGCTGAGGAAGATGTTGATCGATCAAGTCTGCGAAGCCACCGGAGGACCGTGCACGTACACGGGGCGCAGCATGAAGGACGCGCACGCGGGGATGAAGGTAACGAGCGGCGAGTTCGATGCCCTGGTTGAGGATCTCGTAGCAACCTTGAACCATTTCAAAGTCGGCAAGCCCGAACAGGACGAGGTCTTAGCTGTGCTGGGGCCGCTCAAGGGCGATATCGTCGAGGTGGACTCGAGCCAGGTCCGAACGCCACTTCCGCCCACCTACGAGCCCGCGCCCGCCCTAATGAGGTAGCGGGTAGGACAGTCGGCGTTGCCGGATGCCGTAGAACGCCACGGTCGCTGCGCCGGCACCCAACACGGTCGCGAGAAGTCCACCGGCCGCGATCAGGATCTGCCCACTGGCGACGCCGTACACAACGGCACCCAGCCCGGGAAGACCGAGCGCGATAACTACGGCCGCGGCGAGCCAGATGGTGGCGGGCGTGACCCAGGTAGTCTGCAGGGAAAGGCCGCCGGGCCGAGACCACATCAGCGCCATGAACCGGTCCACCACCGGCAGCATCCGCAACTGCCAACTGTCAATCGGCGGCACGCCTTTCGGAACTCGGGTCCAGGGGTAGCTGATGGGTGAACAACGTGGGAGACGCCCCCGACCTTCTCGACGGCGCCGGCCGGGCCGTGCGGGAAACATTAGTACCGGCCTGATTGATTCCGCCGGCCGAGCGCTCATAGAATCCGCGCGCAACAATGCAGCCTCGTGGTGGTCGCCTGGCCCCGCTTCTGGCCCTGGCGCTGAGCGCATGCGCTGCGGCCCAGGGCGCGGTCCCGTCGGCGCGACCATCCGCTGCGCATCTCACGCCGAGCCCGGCAAGCTCGCCCACGGCGACCGCCACGCCCCGCATCACAGTCATCGACGCGGCCTACGTGGCCGCCGAGCTGGCCGGCGTCGAGCAAGCCATCCGGCTGCCCGATACGCCGATCGAGGAGTACACCGACCTCGGCCGGCGCGAGCAGGACGCCTACCACTTGCTGGCCGCTCACCGGGACTGGCTAGCGGCCGTGCTCGATGCGCTGCCGGCGGCGCTTCGCTCGGTGATCCAGGACAACCTCAGCGCCGCGCAGCAGATCGATGACCTCAACGGGCCGAGTGCCCGACTGCCGCACTGGCGCATCGTCGCGCCGCCAGCACCCGATGTCCTGCTGGGGTATTACCACGAATCCCAGCAAGCCTTCGGCGTTGCCTGGCAGTACCTCGCCGCGATCAACCTGATCGAAACCAGCATGGGTCGCATCCAGGGCCTGAGTTCAGCCGGCGCGCAGGGCCCCATGCAGTTCATGCCTGCCACCTGGGCCAGCTATGGACGGGGCGACGTAAACAATCCCCACGACGCGATCCTTGCCGCCGGGCGGTATCTCAAGGCGCACGGGGCGCCTGCCGACATGAACCGGGCGATCTATGCCTATAACCCGAGCTGGCTCTACGTGCGGGCGGTACAGCTCTACGCGAAGCAGATCTTCGCCGATCCTCACGCCTACCTCGGCTACTACAACTGGCAGGTGTACGTCCAGACAGCCAACGGTGAGGTGCTCCTTCCCGAAGGCTTCAGCGGTTAACCACTGCTAGCTCGGCGCGGACAGGACTCGCGCAAAGAACCGGTAGGTCCGCTGCAGCGCGTCATCGATCGCCACCTTGTGTTCGGTCGCCCCATAGCGAAGGAATCCATGCGGGGCGTCCGGATAGGTGACGATTTCCGTGTCCGCCGTCAAGGCCTCCCGAAAGGCCGCAATCTGGTCCGCGGAAATGCCGGGGTCGGCGCCCCCGAAAATGCCGAGCACCGAGATCCGGATTTCGGGAGCGAGCTGCAGGGGCGAGAGCCGGCCGGCTTCTGCCTGCAAAAATCCGTAATAGGCGACCGTGCCGGCGAGCCCATTGACGCGCGCGGCCGATAGATAGGCGAGACGACCCCCCATGCAGAATCCCCAGCAGGCGACCCGGCCGGCGCCGCGCACGTGCAAATCGTCGACGGCGGTCTGCGTGTCGGCCAGGAATCGCTCGTCCGACAACTGCCGGGCTCGCTGTCCGGCGCGGGCGACCGCTTCAGGCTTGCTGCCGGTCCGCTCCGGCGCGCGCATCGACTCGGGCAGGTCGCCCTGGCGCCCGAAGAAATCGACGAGCGCCGCGGCATGGCCGTGCCCGCTGATGCGCCGGGCCAGGTCCTTGTAGAAGTCGGTGTAACCCCAGATGTCGTGGATCAGGAGAACCGCCCCGCGCCGAAACCCGGTCGCCGGCAGCGCCACGAACTCGCGCAAGGCGGCGCCATCACCGGCGCGTAAGGTTCGCTCCTCCTCCTTGACCGCCGGCGCGGGACGCGGGCCCTGATCGTCTCCGGGCGCGGTACACATCGTTAGGGTTTCAAGCCGCGCACGAATTCCGCGACCCGGTCCATCGCGGCATCGATCACCGAGAGCAGGCCGTGACCAACCCGGGGAAAGGTCACCAGCTCCGCCTGCGGCAACAATCGGACAGCCGCGCGGAGCAGCTCGACCCGGGCGAACGGATCCGCCTCTCCGGAGAGGATCAGAACAGGGCATCGAATCTTCGGCCAATGCTCGGTACGGAGGTCCTCGGGATGCCCCGGCCGGTGGAGCGGATAGCTGAGCAGGATCAGCGCTTTGTAACGAATCTCGACCGCCGCCATGCTGGCAACGCGACCACCGTATGAATGGCCGCCCGCGATGGCGCCGGCCGGAACCTTCTCGATAAATACCGGCACCGCTCTCTCCGCCTTGGACCGGGGTAAATCGATCGCGCTGGCTGGTAATTTGCGGGCCTGCAGCGCGTTCACGTAGGGGCGCATGCTGGTCGCGTCGCCCGAGGCGCCGTGGGCGAGAAAGATGGCGGGTGGGTTGGATGCCTGCACCGGCACCCGCTAACATTAGTGCCCGACTCATGGCACGCGTGCTGCTCGTCGAGGACGAGCCCAACATCGCGTCGATCATCGTCTTCAAGCTGGAGCGGGAAGGACACCAGGTCCGCTGGGAATCGAGCGCCCTCGCCGTGTCGGCTGCCGCGGAAGCGACCCAACCGGAGCTGATGCTGCTGGACTCGAGCCTCCCGGATGGCGATCCGTTCATCCTCCTCAGGCTGCTCGCCCCGCGCGTCCCGGTGGTGATGATGACCGAGTTCCGCGACACGGTCACTCCCCCGCGTGCCCTGGCGGCCGGCGCGGTGGCCACGGTCGAGAAGCCCTTCAAGCCGACGCAGCTGGCTCGCCTGGTGGCCCAGCTCGTGCCGGCATCCGCGGCGGGCCGACCATGATGACGGTGCTGGCGCGCAAGCAGGGCGCGGCGCTCGTGATCCGAGATCGGGCCCTTGGCATTTTCACCGACAAGGGCTTTACGCCCGTCGATTTCAAGGTCGAGCTCGCGATGAAGCTCGCCACCCGGCTGAAGTACACGCCGGTGCTGCCGGCGCAGGAGATGGAGGAGTCCGAGGTGCTCCGGTTCCTCTCCGACACGAGCCCGGCGTAGGAGCGGTCGCCGCCACACGTTGTTGCTCTCGCGATGACCCCGGAAGTCGAGCGCCTGCTCGAGCGCGCAAACCTGGCGGAAGCCGAGGGGGACCTGGGAGAGGCGCTGATCGGGCTCGAAGCGGCCGTCAAGCTCGCTGCGGATGAAACCCTTCCGCGGCTGCGACTGGGGACGCTCCGCCATCGGATCCGCGATTACGTGCGCGCGCATGAGACGTTGGCAGAAGCGACTCGCCTGGACCCGGAGAATGCGGAGATCGCGTTTCGCCTCGGGCTCACCTGCGATGCGCTGGGTGATCGGGAGCAGGCCCAGGCGGCGTTCGCGCGCACCATGATGCTGGCGCCCAGTTCCTGGCAAACCTGGTTTCTCATCGGGCGCGATCATCGTCAACTTGGGCATGCGGAGGTGGCGAGGCTCGCCTACTTGCGCGCCCTCGACGCGGCTCCCGACGAGCCCGAGCTGCAGTACGAGCTCGGCACCCTGCTGTGGGAGATGGGCATCCGCGAGGAGGGGTTTGTCTGTCTGGAGCGAGCGGTGCTGGCCTGCCCCGTCGATCCCGGTTTCACGTTACGGCTCGCTCTTGCCGAGATGGAGCGGGACAACCTGCCGGCGGCGCACCGGCTGCTGACCACGGCCAAGCACCTCGACCCCGGCGAGCGGCGGATCGATCTCGCGTTGCAGGACCTCTGGCTTCGACGGAAGATCGTTCGCAAGGGTAAACGCGCCGCCTGAGGACGCCCGGAGAAATCAAAAGGCCGCTTATGAGGCGGCCCTTTGTGGGGAGGAGGGGGGCGGCAGGATTTCGGATCTGAGCGCAGCCTAGCAACGCCGCATTACGGCTCGACTTACTTCTGTTGGCCCGGCGGAGGCTGGGCGATGCTTCAGGCGCCCTGGCGGGCTTCCGCGTCCGCCGAGCGCGGCGTCGAAACGTCGGCCGTAAGCACCTGCTCCTGGGCCAGGATCCGGCGCAGGATCGCGACCGACGAGGCGTAGGTGGAGTCCAGGCCGTAGTAGGAGAGACCCCGCGCCCCCAGCGTTCGGGCTTGGGTGTAGGGGGTATCTGATGCGTAATGCAGCACGCCGAAGTCGAACGGCAGCTTGGTGAAGTTGATGTTCTCCCGCACCGGGTAGCGGGACGACTCGGCCGCCTCGTAGAGAGCATTGAGGTAGGGTCCGGCCTCCATCTCCACCACCGTGAAGCTTTCCCGGTGGTAGAAGTCGAGGTAGCCGCGGTTCTGCAGGAACGTGCCGCGAACCGTTACCGCTCGCTGGTTGTCCAGCGCCGACCCGTAGACGAGGAAGGGCGCCACGCTGTTGAAGCTGAAGCAATTGTCCAGCCAGTAGGTGTTCTCCGAGTGCTCCTCGTAGACGACGTTCGAGATCATGATGTCGCCGATGCTGCCGTTCAACGTAGCGGCCTTCCCCAGGACATAGACGCCGCGCAGCGTACCGGCGCTTTCCGCGACCTCGCGCAGGACGTTGTAGGCGCCCAATCCTAGCGGATAGTTGACGTTGATCAGCACCGCCGGGCTGCGCTTCAAGCGATCGATCGAAGGGGTCCCTAACCGGGGATCGAGGTCCGTCGCGACCAGCCGGTCGAGGATGATCACCTGCGCCGCCACATCAAGGCCCGCCTGGCTAGGAAGAAAGAAGATGCCACGCTCCTCCTCTTCGATGGTCCGTTGTGCCCGGCGTTGGCCCGCCTCCGCCGACTGCCCGTAGTAGGACCGCGCCGCGTAGTAGAGGAAGTTGTCCCAGTTGCCGCGCGACTGACCCTGCCGGAGTTTGCGCAACTCCGGGACCAGCTCGAGATTATTGCTCCGTTCGATGTAGTCCACGATGTCCTGTTGATGCCGTCGGGCTGATCCACTCAAGAGGTTCACGAGGCTGTGGGTGTTGCTGGAAACGAAATACACCGGCCGCTCGCGCACGCCCTCGCGCTGCATCAGCGATTCGATCGGCTGCCACCAGCGACGGGTTGCCTTGATGTAGCCGATCTGGGTGCCGCCCAGCATGCGGACGCGGAAGTCCTTTTCCTCCGCCTGGATTCGGCGCAACGGGTCGAGCAGGTCACCCCAGATCTCCACCAGCCGAAGCGCGTCATCCTCGGAAATCCCCAACCGCTGCAGGACCTGGAACTGGTCGGCCACGCCCTGACTGCGGCTCAGGTCTTCGGCGCTGAGCAGCGCATGCAGCTTGTTCCACTCGATCTGGAGCGCGACCAGTTGAGGGATGACGTCGTCGATGTCTGACGGGCTGGCGATGTAGACCGCAAGCGTTTCCTTGCCGTCGAAGTAATAGCGACGCCGGCGTCCGGGTGAGCTCTGCATCTCCCACTGCTCCACGTCGACATCGAGCAGTCGCTTGAAGACGTCGGCCGATTGGCCCAGCACGATTCGGCGCACGGCCGTGATGCTGGGGGGCAGCCGGCGCAAGGCGTAGATCAACGCCCCTGTGTCAGGTTCCGCCGACCCCGCCCTGGGATGCAGGCTCGAGCCCATCCCGATGTGGGACTGTTCCAGCACTTTGAGCTTGGTTTCTCCGGAGCTTCGGAGCAGGGTGCCGTAGGTCCGGGTGTAGAGCTCGACTGCGTCCCGGCCCGGCCCGCGGTCCGAATCGGCATCGATGTACGCCATTGTGAGTATTATCCCGCGGGTTTTCGAAAGCCTGCCGGTGACATAGAGTCGCCTATTTACATCTTTTAACGAAAGTTATTTGCTGGCTGCGGTGGAAGGGCCGTAGCGTGTCGCTGACCGACCATCAACAATCTCCGGAGGACCTAGCTCAAGAATGTACGAAGCGATTCAAACCGAGACCCAACGGACAACGCTGAGAGTGATGGCGACACGCGCGCAGGACGCCAAGCGCAAGCTCAGCCTTTATGCGCTGGACCGGGTCCTGTGGGCACTGGAAGAGATGAACCTCGCCGAGCGCACGACGGTGTCCGGCGACCTCGTCGAGCAGTTGCTCGCGTTTGGTGTCCCCTACACGCCCGATGTCAAAATCCCCGACCTGATCGAGCTCGTCTTCACCGCCCAGGAACAGTTCATGAATGTCGAGCCCGAGGAGATCAACCGCGTCCCAACGATCCAGGAGTTGGAAGCCTACTTCGAGCAATCGCGCGTCGCCTGAGCCAGCCGGCACCGAGCCGCTGCGCGTACCGCCGCCTGATGTTTTCGGGCGGCGTTTTCGTGTGCGGGCCGCCCATCCTATAATGCGGTCACCTTTTGGGGAGGTGATGCCGGCCAAGCGTCGCACAAGTTAAGAACGCCGACAGGTGGCTCGAGGAGAGCTGAAAAGGAAAGCCGGTGCGAATCCGGCGCGAACCCGTCACTGTAACCGGGGAGCCGTGGGCAAGATCCACTGAGGCCGTCGCCTTGGGAAGGAGCCCAGCGGCAATGATCCGGAGCCAGGAGACCTGCCTGTCGGGGACCAACGACCCTCTTCGAGGCTGAGAGGGAGGTGCCAGGCATCTTCTCCGATCGGCCTCCAGTTGCGCATCACGGCTCTGGAGGAATCACATGAAACGACTTCTCGTCGCACTGGCTGCGGCCGCATCTGCGGCCATCGGATCGACGCTCAACGCGTCGGCCTTCACGCCCCAAACCACCGCCGCCACCCACGCGATTTCCTGGTTGCATGGCCAGCAAACGGCCGACGGCACCGTCGCCGGCAGCGCATCGCGAACCGAAGACACCGTGTTTGGTCTGGTGGCGAATGGTCAAGCCGTCGACGGTTTCTCGACGGCGGGAAAGACTCCGATCGACTCGCTCCGCTCACACATCGCCGACGAGGAAAAGACGGCCGGCAACATCGGAGGCTTGATCATGGCCGTCTCGGCTGCCGGACTCGATCCGACGAGCTTCGCCGCGCACAATCTCCTCCAAGACCTGCAGTGCACGTACAACCCGCAAACCGGCGCGTACAACACGCAGCTCTTCAACGACGCTCTCGCCCTGCTCGCACTGCCGGCAGGCACGGCTCCGGTCAAAGCGAAGGACTTTCTGGCGAGTCAACAGCAAGCTGACGGGGGCTGGGAATTCCAGGCAGGGTTCGGCTCGGACACCAACACGACGGCGCTCGTCCTGATGGCATTGCACTCAACCGGTGCCCTCACCGATACGGCCAGGGACAGGGCGCTGGCCTACTTCAAGGTGCACCAGAAACCGAGCGGCGGATTCGAGTACTCGACACCGTACGCTCCGCCCGGAGACTCGGACCCGAACTCTGACGCCGCGGTCATCCAGGCCCTGGTGGCCGTGGGGGAAGATCCGACGGGCACGGTCTGGACGGTTGACGGCAAGAACGCAGTCGCCGACCTCCTCACCTTCCAGTTCGACAATGGGGGCTTCGGCTTCTCCAGGCCCGGCTCGTCGCAGACCGCGACGCCTGACGCGTTATCCACAACGCAGGCTCTCGTTGCCCTGGCCTCGAAAAATCTCCCGGTGAAGGCGACCACGGGTGTCATGCCGTCGACCTGCCCGGCCACGGCGGCGAGCCCAACACCGACGCCGGCACCGAGTGGAACGCCAGGCACCGGACAGCTGGCCCAAACGGGTTCGCCTCCGATTGCCGGGCTGATCGGGATCGTGCTGATCGGGTTGGGCTGGAGGCTACGCCGACGGGCCGCTTGACCATCAGCATGACCGCGCGGCTGTCGGCTGCGGGCGCGGCCGCGCTTGCGGCGGCACTGCTGGCGGCCCATCCGGCGCATGCCGCGGTGCATCACGCGGCGCTCGTGATCCAACACTCGGGCGGCAGCCTCCTCACGCG
>VBGO01000406.1 GCA_005882525.1 Chloroflexota bacterium | reverse complement strand
ATTGCTTGATCGACCCCTGCATCCGCTCGAGGAACTCTTTCGACGGCAGGCCGGCGCCCGGCTTGGCGGCGCGGAGCGTGGCGGCAGTCTGGCGGGCGCGCAGCGCATCCTCATCGCCCAGCGGGGTGCGCTCCGGCTTGCGGTCCTGGAGCAAGTCTTCGACGTGCTTGTCGAGCTGTTCGGGATCGTCGTTCACGTCGTCCTCCCCCGTTCCCGGCCGGCGCGGTTCAGCGCCCGAAACTGCAACACCTTGACGTTTGTCTCGCTGAGGCTGAGCTCCTGGGCGGTCTCGCGTACCGAATATCCGCGCAAGAAGCGGAGCTCCAGCACCCGCCGGTAGCTTTCGGGAAGCGTGGCGAGCAGGGAGTCCACCCGCTGCGCCGCCTCGGGGTTTTCCCGGGTCGCCGGCGGCCGGGTCACGTCCTCATCCAGCTCACCGGTACCCTCGGCGTAATACTCGCGCCAGTGGTCCGCCAGCGTGGTTTGTGCGACCCGGTAGAGCCAGCTGCGCAGTTCGGGCACCGAGACGTCGCTGCGCATGCCGTTGATCGCCTTCATGAACACCTGCGCGGTGAGGTCCTCGGCGTCCGGGCGGTTACCGACCCGGCTGTAGACGTACTGGTAGATGGCGGTGACATGTGTTTGATAAGCCCAGGTCAGGTGGTCCTGACGGTGTGGAGGGCCGGCGTGAGGCAGCGGCAGGACCTTCCCGGGGGAAGCGAACACCGCGGCGCCGGTTGGCTGATCCTCACGCATCCGCTTCCGCAGTTATATACCGCCCTGGGTTACTTGGCACGTTGGCCGTGGCGGGCTTGATTCAGGGCAGGCCGGATTTGGGAATACTGGAGTAGGGAAAGGGCTTAGATAACATGGGAGCTTCGCAAGCGATGGAGAAAGACCGCCGATACGACGTCGTCATCATCGGCGCAGGGCCGGCCGGCCTGACGGCCGCCCTCTACGCCGGCCGCGCACGGGTCAAAACCGTGCTGCTGGAGCGGGGCGCGCCGGGTGGTCAGCTGCTGAACACCGAGGCGATCGAGGACTATCCGGGGTTCGACCAGATCACCGGCCCGGAGCTGGCCCAGCGGATGGCCGACCAGGCGGCCAAGTTCGGCGTGCAGCTGGAGACCGCCCGGGTGACCGGCATCCACCGGCGTGGCGACAAACAGCTGGTGCAGACGGAAGACGGCGAGTACCTGGCCGACTACGTCATCCTGACAGCGGGGGGCGAGCCGTTGAAGCTGGGGATTCCCGGTGAGAGCGAATTCCAGGGACGCGGGGTCTCGCAGTGCGCGGTCTGCGACGGCGCCTTCTTCAAGGAGGAGGAGGTGGCGGTCGTGGGGGGCGGGGACGCCGCGCTCGAGGAGGCCGTCTTTTTGACCCGCTTCGCGAAGAAGGTCTACATCATCCACCGGCGCGAGCAGTTTCGGGCCCAGGCCATTCTCGTCGAGGCGGCCCGCAAGCATCCGAAGGTCGAGCTGATCACCAACACGGTGGTCACCGAGGTCACGGGCGAGGAGGGCCAGGTCAAGGAGATCACCCTGAAAGACGTCGTCTCCGGCCAGACCCGTCCGCTCAAGGTCACCGGCCTCTTCGTCTTTATCGGATTTCAGCCGAACGTGCAGTTCTTCGACCATCGCGAGCACGTCGAGCACGACCCGCTGGGGTTCCTTGTCACCGACTCCACCATGCAGACCAGCCTGCCGGGCATCTACGCGGCCGGCGACGTGCGGTCGCAGTTGACGCGGCAGATCACCACCGCCGTCGGCGACGCGACCACCGCCGCCATCGATGCGGTCAAGAAGCTCGAGGCGAAGAAACACGCGCCCACGCCGGTGCCCGTCGATCTGTACGGCCCCACCCGGCCGGACCTCGTCGGCAGCTAACCCAGGTCGTCCGCCGCGGTTCGCCGCCGGCGCGGTCATCGGCTTGTTGGTCGTCGCGGCAGGGCTGCGGCTGTGGGGGATCAACTTCGGGTTGCCGGCTCTCTACCGACCGGATGAAGACGTCACGGTGGGACGGGCGATGGGCATCTTCCATGGAATCCTCGACCCGCATTTCGCCGACTGGCCGCACCTGTATTTCTATGTGGCGGCGGCCTGGCTGGCGCCGTTCCGGCTGATCGGCGTGGTCCAGGACCCGGCCTCCGGGTATCTGTGGGTCCGAATCCTTGACGCGCTGCTTGGCTCTGTTACGGTCCTGCTGGTCTTCGAGTTCGGCCGCCGTGCGTACGGATGGCTTGCGGGTTTTTTTGGGGCCTCCGCGCTGGCGGTCGCCTTCCTCCACGTCCGCGACAGCCATTTCGCCACGCTCGACGTCCCGCTGACACTGGCGTGCACCGCCGCGCTCTACATCGCCTATCGCACGATCCACTCCCGCGGCCTGCGGCCGCTGCTGCTCAACGGAATCGCCCTGGGCGTGGCGGCGAGCCTCAAGTACAACGGCGCGCTGGTCTTTTCGGGGATCGCGGCCGCCCAGGCGCTTCGAGCGCGCGCGGCGCGCAGCCGGTGGACGCCGCTCCTGGCACGGCTGGCGCTGATCGCCGCCGTCGGTGTCGCCACGCTCGTGGTCACCTCCCCCTTCCTGGTGCTCGACCCCGGCATGACGCAGCACGGCATCGGCTACATCTTTCAGCACCTGGGGAAAGCGACCGCGCCGGCGATCGGGTGGGTGCAGCTGAGCCTCGCGCTCTGGTTTGGGATCGATCCGGTGCTCGTGCTGCTCGGCGCCGTCGGCGTCGCCTACGCCGCCTGGCGGCGGCAACCGGC
>VBGO01000405.1 GCA_005882525.1 Chloroflexota bacterium | reverse complement strand
AGGCGGTGGCCAACATCGGATCGATGCGGTTCGATCCGGGCGGCGTCAACGTCATCCCCGGTCGCGCCGAGTTCACGCTCGAGGTCCGCCATCTCGAGGAGCGGGTCGTCCGGCAGGCGGTCGACACGTTCGCCACCAGGCTGGACCGGATCTGCGCCGAGGAGGGCTGCCGCGCCAAGATGGAACTTCTCTCCTGGGTGCCACCTGCTCCAATGGACGCGACCGTCATGGACGCGCTCGAGGAGGCCTGCAAAGAGACGGGACGGCAGCCCGCCCGGATGTGGAGCGGCGCTGGCCACGACGCCGCCGTCCTCTCGCGTCACGTTCCCACCGGGATGCTGTTCGTCCCCAGCGTGGGCGGGATCAGCCACTCGCCGCGGGAGACCACCTCGGACGAGCACCTCATCCTCGGCGCGCAGGCGCTGCTTCGGGGCCTCCGGACCACGGCGGCGCGGATAAAGTAGTCGCACCCCTATGGACGTGCTCGTGCCGCAGACGCTCGACGAAGCCCTGGCGATGAAGGCCAACCGGCCCGAGGCGATCGCGCTGGCGGGCGGCACCGACCTGATGGTCGACATGAACTTCGGCCGCTTGCGGCCGACCGCCATCGTCGACGTCAGCCGGTTGAGCGAGCTTTCGGCCATCCGGCAGGAGAATGGCCAGGTCTTCCTCGGCGCGGGCGTGACCTACGCCACCATCGTCAGGGAAATGCCGGCCTTCAAGCCACTGGTGCAGGCGTCGCGCTCGGTCGGTTCGCCGCAGATCCGTAACCGTGGCACTGTGGGCGGCAACCTCGGAACCGGCTCGCCGGCCGGGGACGCGCTGCCGGTGCTGGCGGCCTACGACGCCGATATCGTGCTGCGCAGCCAGGGACGCGGTGAACGATCGCTGCCCTGGCAGACGTTTCTCACCGGCCCGAAGAAGACGGCGATCGCACCCGATGAGCTGATCATCGGTGCGCGCTGGCGAAAGCTCCGCGGCCCTGGGAGCTTTTCCAAGATCGGCACCCGCAACGCGATGGTGATCGCGGTCGCCAGCCTCTGCCTGGTCGTCGACGAGGAGCAGCGCCGCGTCAACGTCGCGCTCGGCTCGGTCGGGCCGACCATCATCCGGGCGGCCCAGGCCGAGGAGCACCTGGCCGCCGCGCTGACCACCGCCGGGTCGTGGGACGATCGGTCGGCACCCCTGGGAGATGAGTGGTCGGACGAGTTTGCGGAACTGGTGGCCGCCGCCGCACAACCACTCGACGACGTGCGCGGGACGGCCGCCTACCGGCGGCTCGGCTGTCGCGTGCTCGCCCGCCGAGCGCTTGGCTGGGCGCTCAATGAACGGAGATTGCCATCGTGGTTGTGAGAACGCGTGTCAATGGCGACTGGCGAGAAGCCGACGTATGGCCGGGCGCCAGCCTGCTGACGTTCCTCCGTGACGCGCTCGGACTTTACGGGTCGAAGAACGCGTGCGAGCAGGGCGAATGCGGATCATGCTCGGTCTGGCTGGACGGGGCGCTCGCCTGCAGCTGCCTGGTGCTGGCCGCCCAGGCGAACGGGCGCGAGGTGCGCACCGTCGAGGGTCTGGCCGATG
>VBGO01000395.1 GCA_005882525.1 Chloroflexota bacterium | reverse complement strand
AAGGGACCTTCACGCCGACCCCTGAATTGCTGGCGGCGATCGAGAGCGGGGGCGCCTACGTCAACGTCCACACGCTGCAACACCCGGGCGGCGAGATTCGCGGACAGCTGAGAGCGGCCCACTGAGCTAGGACGTCTTGCGGTAAGCGTCCTCGAAGACGCGGGCAACGGCCGCATAGCCCAGGGCGTTCGGATGGAAGCCATCCCAGCTCAGCCATTCCGGATGCTGCGCCATGAGCGTGTCCTGCCCATGCAGGTCTACGAGCGTCCCGCCTTGCTCGCTGACTACCTTGGCGATGACGGCGTTGTAGCTATTAACAGCGGCCGCAACCCTACCCGGTGATGGCAGAAGGCCTGCGGGGATCCGACAGCCGGACCCGCCGTCGGGTGCGCTTGGCAAGCAGGCCTGATACGCGGGGAGCTTTCCCAGGTCCGGCGTGTTGGCGACCAGCACGCGTGTCTGGCCATTGCGCCGGAGCGCATGGACCAGCCGCCCTAGCTGCTCGCCGTAAACCTGCGGCGAGACCCCCTGGATCAGGTCGTTGACGTTGAGCCAGACGGTCACCAAGGTCGGACGGACGGCGACAGCGGCCGGAACCTCATCGCGTAGAGCCTGCGCGGTCGTTGCGCCGGGAATCCCGAAGTTGTGGAGGACGGCGGGCGGCCAGAAGAGATCCTTGGCGAAGACCTGCGGCCACGCTTCGCGATACCGGTCATCCGCCCCGACGCTGTAGGTCTCGCTGGCACCGATCGCCGCGTAGACGACCTCATGGTGGGCCGGCGCAGCCGTCGGTCCTGCGGTCTGAGACGTGCAGCCGCTCACGAGCACCGCGAATAACAGCGGCGCCCACGATCGACGGTTCATCCGGTCCCGAGCATGCGCATGGAAAATCGAGGCTATCAAAACCGACTCGGAAAAGACCGGATTCTCACCGTCTTCTCATCGCCTTGCGAAATCGGCTCGGCCGTTAGGCTGAGCTCAAACCGTGCGTGGTCCTTCACAGCTCGCGATCGGTTATGGCTGCGGATGCAGCTATGTGAACTGGCGGATGCCCGCGCGCCATGCCGAAACGCATGGTTGGCACCTATGCCCGCATCACATGGCGGGATTCCAGGCCTTTCGGATCGGAAATCGACGCGAGTTTCGCATCAAATATCCGTGTCGCTGCTACTACGTGCTTTGGAGGCCGGCTGCCGACGCCAACGTAGCCACTGGCTGGGGTCTCTGCCAAACCCACATGGCTGAGCTCAGGGCGTTCATGGACCGCGCTGGATCCGACTGAGCCACAGCCTCGGCCAAGGCCTGGTTACCTGCGTCTGCCCTGAAATGCGATTCTGGCCGTCTCCCAGATGCGATCGGAGATGGCTTGTGACGGGGGTGATGTCGACGTACCGGAAACCGCGAGAAGCCGCTTCCGACTGAGCGACCGCATTGAACGCCGCGATTCGCCCGCGAAGGGAACTGGCACTCCCGAATGGGGCCGCGCCCGGTAGCGGCGAGAAGTCCGGAATCGAGACAGCCAGGACCCGTTCGACCGGCACGACAAGTTCCTCGACGGTCTCATAGATCCGGCTCAGTCTCTGACGGTAAGTTGCGTCGTCCGATCCCTGCACGACATCGTTGGCGCCGATCAGAATCGTGACGAGCTCCGGCCGTACGCTGCGCGCGACTGGTAACTCCTCGCGAATCAGATCCGTCGTCGTGTATCCATTGACGCCGAGATTGATGAGGATGACGTCGATCCCGGTCTCGTTCGTGAGCCTCTTTGCTAGGAGGCTCGGGAAGTTCTGCGCCACGTCTAAGAGGCCGGTGCCGATCGTATAGGAATCGCCGAGCGCGAGGTATCGGATAGATTCCACAGGGCGATGTTAGGACCGACACCCGGTTCGATCGCGCCGTCGTATGCGGCGTTGCTCCGCGTCCCCGGCTTCGGTCGCGTCGCGCTGGGGACCCTTCTGGCGCGTCTGGGTGGCCAGATGTGGGAGATCGTCCTCGTGCTGTTCGTGCTGCAGCGCTATCAGTCACCGAGCCTGGCAGGCCTGACCGTGCTGCTTGCGATCCTTCCGGGGCTTGCCCTCAGCCCGGTCGCCGGCGCGCTGCTGGATCGCCAGGGTCGCGTGCGGCTGATGATCCTCGACTATGCGGTGACGGCCGGTCTCATGGCCACCATCGCGGTCCTGTCGCTCGGACACCGGCTGCCGCCGGTGCTCCTCCTGCTGATCGTGTCCATCCTCGGTGTGAGCAACATCCTGAGCATCACCGGCGCCCGCTCACTCTTTCCGCTGATGCTGCCGCGAGCGCTCTGGGACCGGGCGAATGGGCTCGATACCAGCATGTATTCACTAACGGCGGTCGTCGGTCCGGCGATCGCCGGCCTCGTGGTGGCCAGGTTCGGTCCGGAGCCTGGCTTGCTCGTGACGGCCGGCGTGGCGGCGATCGCGTCGGGCTCGCTGGTCGGCGTCCACGAGCCGATCGCCCGCGCGGACTCCGCGGGCTCGTTGATCGGAGACGCCGGGGCGGCGCTGCGCTACGTCGTCCGTCACCGCAGCCTGCGCGGCCTCGCCATCACTTTGTTCCTCGCCAACCTCGGATTCGGCGTCATCCCCGTCGGGATTCCCGTGCTGGTGCTACGGCATCTCCACGGGAGCGCCGCGACCGTCGGCCAGATCTTCGCCGTCGTCGGACTGGCCGGCCTGGTGGCCGGCTTATTGATCGGTCGTGTCAGTACCGAGGGACGTGAGCGGCGGCTGATCGCCGGCTGCATCGCGATCCAGGCACCCACGCTGGTGCTGCTGGCGTTCACGAGCACCTTGCCAGTAGTCTTTGCCATTGCCGTCATCGCCGGCGCCGCCGGATCCGTTATCAACGTCGGGATCTTCGCGCTCCGTCAGCGGCGCACGGATCCCGCCTGGTTCGGACGCGCCTTTGCTGTATCGATGAGCCTCAACTTTGCCGGCGCGCCGATCGGATCAGCACTGTCGGGCCCGTTGCTCGAGCACTCGATCGCCGTGCCGCTGCTGCTGGGAGCGGCCATCAACGTCGTCGCCGTGGTCGCCGCCCTCGTACTTATCCCAGGACAGCCGCGGGCTGAAGCCCAATAAAGGCATCCCGCAGCGAACGCTCGAGGAAGGCGAGGGCGTCCTCGTCGTGCGCCGTCGAGACGAAGGCCGCTTCAAATTGTGAGGGCGGAAGCAGGACCCCTTTCGCCAGAAGACGCCGGAACCAACTGGCGAACGACGCGGCGTCGGCCTGCTTCGCGCTGGCGTAGTCGCGTACCGCGCCGGCGGTGAAGAAGGCGGTCAGCATCGACCCCACGCGGTTGATCGTCAGCGGGACGCCGGCGGCGGCGGCCGCCGACCGCAGGGCCTGGGCCAGCCGATCGCCTGCGGCGTCCAGTTGTCGGTAGGCCTCGCGATCCAGTGCCGCGAGGGTCGCAAGCCCGGCCGCGACGGCGAGCGGATTCCCGGAGAGTGTCCCGGCCTGGTAGACGGGGCCGGCAGGCGCGACCTGCTCCATGAGCTCCCTCCGGCCGCCGTACGCCCCAATCGGAAGACCACCGCCAAGCACTTTCCCCAGGCAGCTGAGGTCCGCAGCCACGCCGTAGAGTTCTTGCGCCCCGCCGCGCGCGACCCGAAACCCTGTAATGACCTCATCGAAGATGAGCAGGCTGCCATCGTTCTGCGTCAGCTCTCGCAATCCTGCAAGAAACCCGGGCGACGGCGGCACGACGCCCATGTTCCCGGCGACCGGCTCGACGATGATCGCCGCAACTTGGCCCTGCCAGCGCTTCATTACCGCCTCGACGTCAGCGAGCTCGTTATAGGGGACGACCAGGGTGTCCTCCGCAGCCCCGGGTGTGATTCCGGGCGTGCCGGGAATTCCGAGCGTGGCGACGCCGGACCCCGCCTCCACGAGCAACGCGTCGGCGTGCCCGTGGTAGCCGCCGGCGAACTTGATGAGCTTGCGCCGGCCAGTGACCCCGCGAGCGAGCCGGACGGCGGACATGGCGGCCTCGGTCCCCGAATTCAC
>VBGO01000083.1 GCA_005882525.1 Chloroflexota bacterium | reverse complement strand
TACTATCCCGGGCTTTACCGCAACCGGTCGATCACCCTGAGCAACAACGCCTTCCGTTACCAGTTCACTAACGGGATCTACTACCTGCAGGACTCGGACTTCACCATCACCGGCGGAACCGTTTCTAATACCTCGGATGGCCAGCCGAAGTTCGGCCCATTTGGCGGCGTCTCGGACCTCCCAGCCGCGGCCGATAAGACCAACGGGGTGATCTTCGTCTTCGATGGCAACGCCAAGTTCACGGCGAGCACCAGCGGAAACACCTCGCCGAGCGTCTTCTTCGCGGCCCCCTCCTTTATCTCCAGTGGCACCGACAGCATCGTGTTCTTCATCAAGAGCACCGACACGATCAGCGGGCCCAACGGATCGCCCTGGGACGAGGAGATCGATGGCAGCAAGTCGACCGCCGGTAATTATCCGTTCCAGATCTGGGGCTCGATCTTCAATGCCGACAACAATGGCTCCCATGGGACGGTGGTCACCCTTCGGGCCGTCAGTGCGTCGAACGGCACGAACCGCTACGCGGTGACGGGTGAGGTCGTGTCGCCGCAGGTTGACCTGGATGGTGGGGATCTAACCAGCGGGCCCTATACGCCCAATACACCCGGGCCTGGCGCCGCCTGCCGAGCTTCGGACTACCATCAGAGCCCGGCCGGATTGCTGGTACAGTTCAACGCCCACTACGTGCCGCACTGGCGCGGCCTCGCCTACCTGGTCAGGTAAACGCCCCCACTCTGCCCTCCCCCGCAAGCGGGGGAGGGAGTTTTGCGGGCGACGAACCCCCTACAATTCGGTGAGCGTGTCGCACGCCATCTACTGCTTCCTCGACGGCGAGACCCTGCACGGTGACCCGCCGAAGCGGGAACTCGACACGCCGGTGGTCGAGACCCGAGTCCACAACCTGGGAACCAACAACCGGGGCGCCTTCGTCCCCTTGAGCAGCCTCAAATATGTGCTGCTCGATTCGCACGCCCCTTCCGGCCAGGTCGACATCGCCCGCTACCAGCGGATCGCGATCCACTTCGTCGACCACGAGGTGCTGCGCGGCTACAGCGACCGCCAGCTGCGGACCGCCCGGTACGGCGTCACCCTCTCGCTGGTGTCACCCGACCAGAGCGAGGTGAAAGACCTGGCGATCCCGTTCACCGCCCTCAAGGGCATCTTCTACCTCAAGACCTGGGAGGGTGGCGAGCCGGCGATGCTCGAGTCGGATTGGGTGCCGCGCGTGCTCGAGGCGCGCGAGCAGGAGCAAGTCCGGCGGCAATATGGCCCGGCGGGCAAGCCGCGGCACCGGATGCCGTTACTCGAGCGGATCATCCGCCGCCGGAAGATCGCCGAATAACGCGATCCCGCGCGGCCGGTCCCTGATATGTTGAAGCCCGAGATGCAACCGGTGGCCGTCCCGCCGCAGGCGGCGGCCCCGCGGTCGGCGCTTCGCGAGCGACTACTCGATCCACGCACCCTGCTTTCGTTCGGCATTCTCGCCGTCGTGCTCTTCCTGGTGCTGACGCACGTTCAGCTCGACTACGGTGCCAGCCTGCGTGCCATTCGCCAGACCAACGTTTTCCTTTACGCGCTGGCCTTTGGCGCGTTCTACTTCTCCTTCGTGGTCCGGACCGTCCGCTGGGAGATCCTGCTGCGCAACAGCGGGGAACGCAACCGGTTCGGCGAGCTGTTCCACATCATCATCCTCGCCTGGTTCGCCAACTGCGTCCTTCCGGCGAAGATGGGGGACTTCTACCGCGCCTACCTGCTGCGACAGCAGACCGATATCTCCGGCTCCAAGGGGCTCGGCACGATCTTCAGTGAGCGCGCGCTCGATTTCCTGGTGCTGATGAGCCTGCTGCTGGCCAGCGGCCTGGTGAGCTTCCGGGCGACCGTGCCAGAGCGATTCGTCCCGGCTTTCATCGTCGGCCTCCTGATCGCCGCCGGCTTGATCGCGGGCCTGCTGGTGATCCGCTACAGCGAGGGCCGGCTCTCCCGCTTCATTCCCGAGCGTCTTCGCGAGCGCGCCGCCCGCTTCAAGCATGGCCTGCTGAGCGCCTTTGCCGGGCGCCTCCCCCTCCTCCTCGGCCTCACCGTCCTGGTCTGGATGGCCGAGTCAGCCCGCCTCTTCCTGGTCGTCCAGGCGCTGCCGCTGCACATCTCACTCAGCCTTGCCCAGATCATGTTCATCGCCCTGGTCGCCTCCCTCCTCACCACCATCCCGGCCCTGCCGGGGGGATTGGTGCTGGTGGAGGGCGGGATCATCGCAGTCCTGGTGTTCTTCGGCCTAACCGCATCCCAGGCGCTCTCGGTCGCGATCCTCGACCGCCTGATCAGCTACTGGAGCCTGATCGCGGTGGGGCTGGTCGTCTTCCTGCTGAGTCACCGGCGTTGAAGGTCCTGGTCACCGGGGGCGCCGGATTCATCGGCTCGCACATCGCCGATCGATTGGTGGCGGATAGCCACGAGCTGGTGCTCGTCGATGACCTGTCGACCGGGCATGTCGATCATCTGCACGCGAAGGCCCGCTTCTATCAGATGGATCTCCAGTCGCCCTGGCTGGACGAGCTGTTTCGGATCGAGCGGCCCGAGGCAGTCGTCCACCAGGCGGCCCAGGCCAGCGTTCGCCGCTCGGTCGAAAATCCGGTGTTCGATGCCAGCGTCAACGTGTTAGGAACGGCGGCGCTGCTGCAGGCCAGCGCCCATCATGGGGTCCGCCGCTTCCTCTTCGCTTCCACCGGCGGCGCGCTTTACGGGGATGCCGACGTGATCCCGACGGCGGAGGACTATCCGACGCTACCGGTCTCGCCCTACGGCGCCTCCAAGCTCGCCGGTGAGGTCTACCTGCGCACCTTCCACGCGCTGCATCGACTCTCCTACGCCGCCCTTCGCTATGCCAATGTCTACGGGCCGAGGCAGGACCCGCACGGCGAGGCCGGGGTGGTCGCCATCTTCACCCGGCGGCTGCTCAGCGGCGAGCCGGCCCGGATCAACGGCGACGGCAAGCAGACCCGCGACTTCGTTTACGTGGGCGACGTGGCGGACGCGAACGCTCGCGCGCTGACCTCGGACGCCGTCGGGTCGTTCAACGTGGGCACCGGCATCGAGACCGACGTCATCACCCTCTTTCAGTTGTTGAAGGGGCTCACCGGCAGCAGCCAGCCCGAGGCGCATGGGCCGCCACTGCCCGGCGAGCAGCGGCGCTCGGTCGTCGACCCACGGAAAATCGAGAAGGTGTTGGGTTGGCGGCCGCAGACGAGCCTGGCAGCCGGGCTTGACGCTACGGTGCACTATTTCCGCCAGGCGCGGCCGGCACCGGCGGCAGCTCCCGCGCGGCCTGAATAAGGGCGGCGTCTCCGGCGTCGATCAGCCGCCGCGCCGCCTCCAGCACGAGGGGGTTGTGGACACTCTCGCTGGCGAGCATCCGGCTGGCCCAGTCGTAGACCTCGCAGGCCCGGCCCAGCCCGGCGCGCGCGGCGGCCGCCACATCCGGCCCGCTCGACGGTCGCAGCCGCAGGGTCTGGTAGTAGCCGGTCTGAAAGATCTTGCGCGCGTCGGTGGCCTGGTCCTCCAGCGTCCGCCCCGGTCCAGCCTCGAGCGCCCGGCGGAGGTTGCCGGCGGCGCGCTCAACGCTGGTCGCGACATCGGCCAGAACGACGTTGTAGTCGCGGGGTGCCAGGCGCGAGGGCGTTCCCAGCACCCGGTACACGCCCCAGAGCCCGGCGGCCAGCAGCAGCAGGATGACGATATACAGCCAGGCCATCGCCCCGTCTTGAGGTTAACCCGAGCCGGCTACTTGTAGCGGAAGGTGATCCGGCCGCGGGTCAGGTCGTAGGGAGAAAGCTCGACCCGCACCCGGTCGCCGATCAGGATCCGGATATAGAACTTCCGCATCTTTCCCGAGGTGTACGCGAGGATCGTCTGGCCGGTCTGCAACTTCACCTTGAACATGGCGTTGGGCAGCGGCTCGACCACCTCGGCGTCCATCTCGATGGTCTCTTCTTTTCCGGCCGGCGTCTCCTTGACTTCCAGGGTGTCGATGCCGGGGCGCAGCGTGGTGGGACCGCCGCGTTTCTTCGGATAGCTCCGTTTCTTTCGCAAGTCGTGGCCATATTACCCTTAACCAGTGCAGGTGAAAGCGGAACTGGCCGGCAATATGTGGAAGATCATCGTCGCGGAGGGGCAGCAGGTCGGCGCCGACGAGACGCTGATGATCCTGGAGTCGATGAAGATGGAGATCCCGATCAACGCGCCCCGGGCCGGCCGGGTGGCCAAGGTCCACGTCAAAGAGGGCCAGACCGTTCAGGAAGGCCAGCTGCTGGCCGAGCTCGAGTAGGCTAGGCGGCGGCCTGCTGCTGCTGGGGCGCGAAGAAGGCGATCCCGACCACCGACATCCCCCGTTTGCAAAACGCGCAGAAGGTCACGGCCACGCTCTTGCGGCTCTCCCAGCGCCGCTGTTCGCGGCGGCCGCAGTGCTGGCAGACCAGGTCGAACATCATGTCAGCCATCTCCCAGCGACCGTATCACCGAGTCCCGCCGTGCAGGGCACGGCTGGGGAACGTCCGCGTAAGGAAATGTAAATCTAGCGGAGGAGCTGGTCGATCGCGGTCTGGATTTCGTCGCTGGCGGTTGGACCTTCGAAGCGGCTCTTGATGACGCCCTTGCCGTCGATCAGGAAAATCCAGGGCTCGGTTTGCAAGCGCCAATCGAGGACCGCCTGCGCCAGCTGCCGCTTCGACGGGTCGGGTTTGTAATTCCGGTAGATCTCCACGTGGATGAAGGCCAGCCGGTCTCGATATGCCGGTTCCAGCCCCTGAATCACCTTGACCTCCGGCCCGCAGGTGCGGCTCGTGCAGAACGCCGGTGAGGCGAAGACGACCAGCGCCGGTCTGTGCTGTTCGATCGCCGCGGCAATCGAAATCTGATGCATGTCGTTGGGCGGCTGCCCCGAGTCGATGGTCCCTACGTCGCTGACGTCCCTGACGGTTGGATTGCGCGTCGCTGGCGCCGGCTGGCCAACCGCCGGGACGACGGGTGCATCGATCACGTTGAAGGGGAGGCGCTGGCTGAGGCGGCCACCGTTGGGCCGGGTCGCCGTGATCTCGAGGCCCCAGTTCCCGGCGGAGGTCAGATCCAGATGGGCCACGTACGCGCCAGCCCCTTCGAGCCCGGCGCCCTTGAAGGGCGCGTCCGATTCACCTTTGACGACGCCCGTCGTCCCCTTCAGCAGGAACGACCGGACGTGCACGGTGGCATCGCTGACCGGGGTGTTGTGGTCCAGGATGCCGATCGGGACGCGCTGTTGCGCCCCGACGACGAGCTCCGTGGCGACAATCTGAGCTGCCAGCTCGGAGCCGCCGGCGGGCGAACTCGGCCCTGCCGATTGAGCGCAACCGCTGAGGAGCAGCCCAAGCGCTGCCACCACGGCCGCGGTTTTCACCGAACCCGGGCGCGCTCGATGTACAGCTGGGGCTGCTGGATCTCGGCCATGGTCGGCAGCCACGGCGGACCCTCCCAGACGCGGGCCAGCAGCTCCCGACCGCCCGCATCCCGGACCTCGCGGCAGAAGCGCTCGCCCAGCACGTACTGCCGGAGCTTCATCTCCAGCCCGGTCAGCCGGAGGAACGCCCGCTCGATCGGGGTCCGCTGCTCCTCCCGCCGGCGGTAGGCCCCCTCGAGGAGCGCGAAATGCGGCAGTTCCCGGCGCCCGACCTCATTCATGACCAGGTTGCTATACCCCTCGAGCAGGCTCATCACCGCCTGCATTTTCGCGATCGCTTTCCACTGTTGACCGACGCCAACGGTCAACGTGCGGATCAACTCGAGGCGGCTCGGCCGGTGCCCGTCGCCGAGCCCACCGACCAGCACCTGCTTGAGCAGGCCTTCCAGGTATGCCTGCAACCACGGATGCGCCTTGAACTCCCAGGCATGGGTCATCTCGTGCATGGCCAGCCAGCGTCGAAGCTCGTCGATGGGCAGCTTGTCCTTTTGCGCCCAGGCCTGGACATTCGGTTCGACCAGGATCAAGGACGAGGTTTCGACCGGCTCCCTCCCCAGCAGGGCGGGGTCGTACTGCCCCAGCACGCGGCGCGCCAGCAGGCCGAGCATCAGGCCCAGGTAGCGGGTGAGGCCCTTCTGGCCGACGTTGAGGATCAGCGACCCGGGAATGAGCCGCTGCAGGCCCTCGAGCGGCTCGAACATCTGGCGGAAGATCCGGATGTTGAACCGCACCCACTGGCGGCGGCCGACGGCGGTCAGGCCGGGATAGAGCTGGCTGCCGGCTTGCGCGGCGCCGGGCCCCAGCGCCTCGGCCAGCAGCGGCTCTAATTCGGCGGCAATTTGCTGGTAGGTCTGCTCCCGGCTCTGATCGGCAGCCAGGTCCTGCACCTCGCCGCATCGGGCCAGGGCGATCTCCTCGACGCGTCCCCAGTCGATCAGGCGGGCCGGCTGCTCGCGCGGCCGCACCAGCTCGCGAAGGACGACGGCGCCGACGCCGATCGCGACCCCCCAGGCCATCGCCCGGCCGACACGCCGGGAGGAGGGAGCGGACTCAGGGATACTCATGGGGCAGGGCCGCGCAGGCGGCGCACCTCATTCTACCGACGCCTCGTCCGGCTGGCGCTCGAGGCGACCGATTGCTAGCACTCGATGCTTAGGAGTGCTAAAATGCGGGTATTACCGGCCCGAATACTGGCCGTTTGCTCACTTACCACAAGCAGGAAGGAGGACGATCGATGGCGAAACAACTGGCATACGATGCCGACGCGCGTTCCGCGCTGAAGCGAGGCGTCGACAAGGTCGCCGACGCGGTTCGAATTACCATCGGCCCCCGGGGCCGTAACGTCGTACTCGACAAGAAGTTCGGCTCCCCGACGATCACCAACGACGGGGTGACGATTGCGAAGGAGATCGAGCTGGAGGATGCCTTCGAGAACATGGGGGCCCAGCTGGTCAAGGAAGTCGCGAGCAAGACCAACGACATTGCCGGTGACGGCACCACCACCTCGGTGGTCCTGGCCGCCTCGATCATCGGCGAAGGGCTGCGGAACGTGACGGCCGGCGCCAACCCGATGTTGCTGAAGCTCGGCATCCAGAAGGCCGTCGACGAAGTCGTCAAAGCCATCAAGGAACAGTCGGTTCAGATTTCCGATCGCGAGAAGATCGCCCAGGTGGCGACGATCTCATCCGGCGACCCCAAGATCGGCGAGATGGTCGCCAACGCGATGGAGAAGGTCGGCAAGGACGGCGTCATCACCGTCGAAGAGTCGCGCGGCATCGAGGACGAGCTCAAGCTCGTCGACGGGATGCAGTTCGATAAGGGCTACATCTCGCCCTACATGGTCACGGATGCCACCCGCATGGAGGCAGTCCTCGAAGACCCCTTCATCCTGATCACCGACAAGAAGATCTCCGCCGTCGCCGACCTGTTGCCGGTCCTCGAGAAGGTCGTGCAGAGCGGCAAGCCGCTGTTGATCATCGCCGAGGACGTCGAGGGCGAGGCGCAGGCGACGATCATCGTCAACAAGCTGCGTGGCACCTTCACCGCCGTGGC
Organism: Chloroflexota bacterium; assembly: GCA_005882525.1. Taxonomy (GTDB): domain Bacteria; phylum Chloroflexota; class Dormibacteria; order CF-121; family CF-121; genus CF-13. The sequence continues at coordinate 5,617 of VBGO01000083.1, read as the reverse complement.
CGTCAAGGCGCCCGGGTTCGGTGACCGGCGCAAGGCCATGCTGGAAGACATCGCCATCCTGACCGGTGGCCAGGTGATCTCCGATGAGCTCGGGCTCAAGCTGGATTCGGTGCAGCTGAACCAGCTCGGCCGGGCCCGCCGCGTGACCATCACCAAGGACGACACCACGATCGTCGAAGGTGCCGGGAAGCCGGAAACGATCAAGGGACGCATCAACCAGATCAAGGCCGAGATCGAGAAGACGACCTCGGACTGGGACAAGGAGAAGCTCCAGGAGCGACTGGCCAAGCTGGCTGGCGGGGTTGCCGTCATCAAGGTCGGTGCCGCGACCGAAACCGAGCTCAAGGAGAAGAAGCACCGGATGGAAGACGCGGTGTCGGCCACCCGGGCCGCCGTCGAGGAGGGCATCGTGCCCGGTGGCGGTGCCGTCCTGGTGCACGCGCAGAGCTCGCTCGACACCCTCAAGCTTCAAGGCGACGAGGCGACCGGCGTCGCGCTGGTCCGCCGGGCGCTGGAGGAGCCACTACGCCAGATCGTGAACAACGCCGGCTGGGAAGGCTCGGTTGTGGTGGAGAAGGTCAAGGGCCTGCCGAAGGGGCAGGGCTTCGACGCCAACAAGGGTGAGTACACCGACATGGTCAAGGCCGGCATCGTCGACCCGACCAAGGTCACCCGTTCGGCGCTGCAGAATGCCGCCAGCATTGCGGCGATGCTGCTGACGACCGAAGCGCTCGTCTCGGATATTCCGGAAAAGAAGGCAGCCGCGCCGGCGCCGTCGATGCCGGATTACTAAGCCGTCAGGCTGAAGGAAGAGCCGCCCCGAGTGGGCGGCTCTTTTGTTTTGCCGGACCGGTTGCCGGCAGGCGCCAGCGGATAGCATGGCGGCATGAAGCCGAGCGGCATCGTGACGCTGCTGACAGACTTCGGGTTGGACGACGCCTACGTGGGGGCGATGAAGGGCGCCATCCTGTCGCTGCACCCCAAGGCAGCGCTGGTCGACATCACCCACGGCGTGCGGCCGTTCGCCGTCCTGCAGGGCGCCTTCCTGCTGGACAGCGCCTGGCGGAGCTTTCCCGCGGGGACGGTTCACGTGGCCGTCGTTGACCCTGGTGTCGGCACGGAACGGAAGGCGATCGCTTTCAAGGCCGCGGATCACTACTTTGTCGGACCCGATAATGGACTCTTCACCTTTCTCAACGACCCCATCAGTGAAACGGTGGAGCTGGCCACGCCACCGGAAGCCGCACCGACCTTTCACGGGCGCGATGTGTTCGCCCCGGTGGCCGCGCGGCTGGCCGCCGGCGCGCCCCTCGGCGAGGTCGGCCGGCCTCGACGGGGCGAGCCCCTGCGCCTCCCGGAGGCCTGGGCGTCGAAGGTTGGTGAGGCCTGGCGGGCCCAGGCAATGCATTGCGACCATTTCGGCAACGTGATCAGTAACCTGCCAATCCGCGCGCTGGCGCGGATCAAGGCCGCCAACGGCATCAAGGTTCGGACCGTCGAGACCTATGAGGACGCCCAGCCGAACGAATTGATCGCGCTGGTCGGCAGCAGCGGCCGGATCGAGTTCGCGCTGCGCGAAGGATCGGCGGCCGACCGGCTGCACGCGGCGCCCGGCGAAACACTCCTCGTCACGTGACCTGGCCGGCGGTTTCCTGGGACCAGGTCCCAACCCTGTCGTCGGACGCGTTGCGCCAGGCGGACGTGGAAGCCCGTTCGCGGTTCGGGATCGAGCCGTTGCAATTGATGGAAATCGCCGGCTGGCAGGTCGCTCGCTTCCTGGATGCGTACCTGGATGGCCTCCGCGGCCGGCACATCACGGTGGTTGCCGGCTCCGGCAACAACGGGGGTGATGCGCTGGCCGCCGCGCGCTTCCTGCATTTAGGTGGTGCCGTCGTCACTGCCTCGATCGTTCCACCACGCGACGCCGGGAGCCTGGTCGCGCATCATGCGACCACCGTCCAACGAATGGGTATCCCGGTACGCGAGGCGCCGGATGGCATCGAACGGTCCACCGACGCGGTCCTCGACGGCTTGCTCGGGACCGGCATTCGGCCGCCGCTTCGGGAACCGGCTCCCCGCATCATCGACGCGATGAATGCCACCGGGCAGCCGATCGTGGCGATCGACGTGCCCTCGGGCCTGGATGCCGACACCGGGATGGGGGCGGACGCCGCCGTCCGGGCGGCGGCGACGCTGAGCCTCGCCGCACCCAAGCCGGGACTTGCCCGCGCGCCGAACGCCGGCCGTGTGTTCGTCGCCGACCTCGGGATGCCGCGAACGTTGTTTGGCGCCGATGGGGAGGCGCTTGCGACCCTTTATGCGCTTGGCGACGTGGTCGAACTCGTTCAACCCGAGTTGAATTCGGCCCGTGACCTCAAGCCGAGTTGACGAATTCGTGCCGCCTGACTAGACTGCACGCATCCGCTCACCGTCCCAGTAATGGATCAAGTACACGTTGAAGCCCCGGTCTTAAGCGCTCGGGCGGCGTCCGTGGAACGTGAGTTCTATTCGGACTTCCCCCTCGTTCTGAACTACGTTGCCCGGCTGCTCGACGACATCGACGGCGCGGCCGCCATCACCTGTGCGGCGTTTCGCCAGGTTGCCGAGGGTCTGCGCCACCGCCCCAGTGGTGAGGGACTGCGGCGGGCCGACGTCTTTCGGGCAGCAACCGAGCTCAGCCGGACGGCGTTGCGACCCCGCCGCTGGTTTCGGCGGCAGCGCGCCGCGCAGGTGAGCCTGGAAGACTTTCCACAGTCGGACGCGCGCCGGGCGCTGCGTCGCGATACCGTTCAGCGAGCACTGACCGCCCTCCCCTTCGACGCGCGCGTGGTGGTGCTGCTGCGCGATTTCGTGAAGCTCTCGTATGACGAGCTCGCCGACGTTGTCGATATGGCGCCGCGCAAGCTGGTCCACACGCTGGACCGCAGCCGTGCGGAGCTCGGGGAGATCTATGACTACATCAAATTTTGACCGCAATCGCTGCACCCGGATCTCGCCCAGTGCGGTCCTCGACGATCGACTGGATGGCAAGGATCTCGAATGGGCGCGTGATCATCTCCGGCGGTGCGAGGCCTGCCGGGAGCGGGTCGAGGATTTCCGCGAGATGCTGTTGCGGGTCGGCCGTCTGCCCAACGCAACGGTCGGCTCCGGGGCGATGGATCAGGCCTTCGCGCTCGCGATCCCGGACCGCCTGCGCAGCCAGTCGGCGCAGCGGTCGTTCGAGATCGCCCCGCCTCATCCCATCCCGCTGCCTGCCGCGCCCGAGGTGCCGCAACCGGTCCGTCCCGAAGTTAGCAGCGTCCCGGATCTCTTAGCGGAGCTGGAGCGGGAGATCTTCCGCGACGAGCCGTCCCAAGACCATCCAACACCGCTGCCTCCGACGGCGGAACCGCGCTACCCGATGATGGCCGCGCCGCCGCTGGAGATCGAACCGGTGGAGGCCGCAGAGCTCGTCGAGCCCGAGGCGTTGCACGAGCCGGAACCCGCGGACGAGGCGCCCGAGGCCGAGTCGTCGGCGCCCGACCCCGAGATCCAGACCAGGCCGTTGCGGGAGGTCCCGGTCGATTCCCACCGTCAGGTCGAATTCCTCGACTGGGATCGCGAACCACAGCCGGCCCCGCCAGCGCCACCCACGGCCCCGGTCGAATCGGAGCGCCAGCCGGAACCGGCCTTCGAGGAGCCCTGGGTGCCGGTGACCAGCAACGCCGTCTTCGACCAGGAACCCGCGCTGCACCTTGACGACGACAGCACGGCCGCGCCTCCGGCGCCACCTCGAAAGCCGGATACGACGATGCGGATCACCGTCGGACTTGGGGCGGCGGCCTGCGTCCTCCTCGCCGCGGTCCTCTACGAGGGCGGTTGGCTGAAGGGCAGCCACAAGCTCAGCGGGACCGCCCCAACCGCGACCGTCTCGGTCCGTGCCTCCCCAACCTTAAAGGCTTCGGTCTCGCCGAGCGCCAGTGCCACCGTCTCCGCCTCCGCCCCGGCTGCCCCGGTGCTCTTCACGCTGGGGAACGGGGTCAGCGGCGGCTCCATGTACCGCATCCGGCCGGGGACCGCGGTGGCCGGCTACACGCGGCTGGTCTTCGACATCCGCGGCAGTGGGCTGCCATCGATGGTCGTCACGCGGCCGGACGATCTGCATGTCGCGGTCGCGTTCAAGGGCACGGATGTCGCCGGCGCGCCCGTCAACGGCATCCACAGCTACCAGGTGGCCGCGGTCGAGCCCGGCGTCCAGCAAGGACCGGACGGGACGATCACGATCGACCTGGCACGACCGGTGCGAGTCACGGCCTTCACGCTCGCCGCCACGGGAACCTATACGTGGCGCCTCGTCGTCGACCTCCACACGAGTTAAGGGCTGTAGCGGCCGGAGGGCCGCCCCCGCATGGGCGCGGTTTAGTTCAGGGAGGTCTTCGCCTTCGCCGCAGTGGCGGCGTGGGCAACCATCTGCTTGAGCAGCACGATCTCCTTGCGGAGGATCCGCAGCTCGAGCACGAGGCGGGCATCGGTCCGCGGCTCCGCCAGCAGCGATTGCTTCTCCGAAACCTGCAGGTTGAGCGCCGCCGCAATCAGGTAGGAGAGCAGCTCCGGCTCCATCGGTGGTTCGGCGTCGTCGGGCTGCTGGCCGACCAGCTCGCGCAACAGGTTCGAATACTGGCGAAAGGTGACGGCGGTCGTCTCGGTCAGGCGGGCGGTCGCATCCAGGTCGTCCCCCGCCTCGGGAATGATGCGGATCTGACCGCGCAGGTAGGGGCGATCGTCCGCGGTCTGCACGATGGTAAAGCGTGAGGCGCCCATCACCAATAAATTCATCCGGCCGTCATCCAGTCGATCGATCCGGACGATCTTCGCCAGGGTCCCGACCTCATAGGGAGTCGCCAGCCCGATCTGACTTCCCTCACGGATAGCGACCACACCAAAGCTGTGCCCTTCTTCGAGGCAATCGGCGATCATCTGCCGGTAGCGCGGTTCGAAGACGTGCAACGGCAGGGCCATGTGCGGGAAGAGCACGACGTTCAAGGGAAACAGGGGCAGCCACTGGGTGGGCACGAATTTCAGTATATGGAGCGGATATCGCCCGTTCTAGCCCGCGGCCGGGACGGTTTCTGCCAGCCGTTGGATGGTCGCCTTGCGGCGGCCTTCAATGGTCGCCGTCAGCAAGGCTCCGAACAACAACACCGCGATCGCAACGGCCAGCGAGGGCCGCATCGCGTTGATGAAGGCCTGTGCGAACACCTCGTGCGCCAGTTGCTGGATCTGGCCGGCCTCCGCGGCCGGCATGCCGGCGGGCAGCGGCACTCCCGACTGGCCGCGTCCAACCTCGAGCACACCTCCGGCGGCTTTGGCAAATCCCTGGACGAACGGCAATCGAAATGGGGCTGGCAGACTGCCGGCCTGTGTCTGCGCCTGGCTGACGAGCTCGTTGGCGAGCCGGGTTTGCAAGATGGCGCCCACCACGGCGCTGCCGAATGCGCCCCCCAGTTGGCGGGTCGTGTTGAGCAAGCCTGACGCGGCGCCGGCGAGCCGGGGATTCACGCGCTGCATGGTCACCGTCGTCATCGGGGCGAAGGTGCAGCCGAGACCGATGCCAGCCAGGATGAGTGGCAGGGTAAAG